>CAYVJO010000164.1:0-6782 GCA_964451735.1 uncultured Hyphomicrobiaceae bacterium
CATTGAGCGTCACGGCGTTCCGGCTTTCGTCAAGATCGATGTCGAGGGTTTCGAATTGCAAGCTCTCGAAGGTTTGAGTACGGCCCTGGCGGCGCTTTCCTTCGAATTTACCACGATCCAGCGCGATGTGGCTCTTGCCTGTCTCGACAGGCTCGTAAAACTCGGGCCGTATCGGTTCAATGTCGCTATGGGCGAAAGCCAACATCTTGAATTCGCGCAGCCGATCGAGAAAGAACGCATGGCCGCCTTCATTCAAAGCCTGCCGATAGAGGCAAATTCCGGCGATGTCTATGCGGTGCTTGACCAATCGCGCTAGAGCTCCGTTCTGACGGAGTTAGAATGGAGCTCTAGCTTTTATTTTGGCGTAATCTTTTCGCAAAATCGATCCCTACTTTTGCAAATTACGCTCTAGCGAATAATAAGAACCGGCACCTTGCTTTTCGTCAAAACTTCATTGGCCTGACTGCCAAGCACTAGGCGGCTCAAACCGCGGCGACCGTGCGACGCCATGACGATAAGGTCGCAGCCACGCATTTCTGCCGCCTCCACGATTCCTTCTGCGGGATGTCGATCCTTGATATGCAGAGTTTGGCAGGCGACGCTCTCCTTGTCCGCAATTGCCTTGGCAGCGGCTAGAATGTTGGATGCGTTTATCGCGGCGGTCTCTTCATACTTTTCGGGCGGCAGCACGACAGACACCTCTCCGACAATAACCGCATCCCATGGCTCGGTCGCCGTTACGATTGTGACATCCGCGTTCAGAGCTCTGGCGATGGCTAGTCCATGATGGATGGCCTTGTCGGAAAGCGATGATCCGTCCGTTGCGATAAGAATTGTCTTGTACATGCCTTCGGCCTCCTTGATTGACAGCGAATTCCACGAAGCATCTTGCCTGATGCCGACACCTTGCCACACTTAGAGCGCCGGACTGTGATCAATATCAGCCATGGCCTCTATGTATGGGTTTCAGCACCGGGTTTACCCGAAAACCGCTTCCCACTTTTTGGCCCGATGCTTTAGCTCCAGCGGCATTCCTGCGAATACACTTTGTGCAGGGAAGTCCGAAGCAAGATACGGACGCACTCATCCTGAAGCTCGGGCGTCGATGTGACGGCGACAGCGATAATGGCGTCCTTTTCGGCATGTTCCTTGAGAGCCGCGCCGATATCCCCGGTTAAAAACACATCCCTGGAAAGGCGGTCGCGCTGCTCATCAGACGTATGCTGAAATGCTTTCAACGCCGGGCCAGTGGTTGCGCAAAACGTTGTCTTGCTCGGTAGCGCGTCGAGCGTATAGACATCATCCAACAGACGGCTCGCGCCGTCATTGCGATTTGTCAAGGCGTGGTGAAGCTCAGACCCATGCCCCATCAGCGGTTCTTTTCCTGCGAGCCAGATATCGTCGGCGCCCAACCCAAGACCGAGAAAGCCGCTTAGAGCGTTCATCAGCCGGGCGTGGTCGTAGAACACGGCGATTGCGAATCGAATTCTTTGCGCTTGAGTAGCCATAAACAGCAGGTCCGGGGCGCCTCGCAAGAAACCGGAGAACAGGCGTTTGGCTGCAATCGCGCTCCCGCTCGTGTCGCCGATCACAGGCGTTCCTCTCCCTCGGCCAGCCTTTGAAGCTCCACCATATCGAGCAAAAGAACGCGCGCGCTTTGCGGTAGATCAATAAGGCCCCGCGATTTCAATTTCGTCAGGGTCCGGCTCACCGTCTCGATGGTGAGGCCGAGATAGTCCGCGATATCGACGCGCGTCATCGGAAGCTCGATCAGATCCTCCGCCTCCCCAATGCGCTCATTCCGGCGAGACAGGTCGACAAGAAAGGATGCAACGCGCTCGCAAGCGCTGCGATGGCCGGTGGTCATCATGAGGTTCCGCATCGCGGCCAGTTCGCGGGCAACGGCCTGATAGAGCATGAAGCTCAGGCTTGGATCGCTCGTTGCCATCTTGTGAAGTTCAGCGAGCGGCATGGAACGGATGCAGCCGCGTTGGACAACTTGCGCATTCATGACGTGCTCGCCTGGAACGCCAAGCCCGATAAAATCGCCCGCAAATGCAAACCCAAGAATTTGACGCCGACCGTCAGACAGGATTTTGAACAGCGACACTGCTCCTGCCTCGATCCGGTAGATCTTGTTTGCCGGATCACCCTCGATAAATACGAACTCCTTCGCCGTGACGCGGCGCATGGACGCATTCTCAAGGTAATCGTCCAGAGTGCGATTGAAGACTGCCCTTTGCGCAAGCGGTTGCCTGCTGGACGTCATTTTGCAGCCATCCGCTACTAGAATCTGAAGGCCGTTCATGTCAGTCCTCACAACGTCTGCCAGCTTCTGTCGAGCATGTAGCTAACCATCGCGCCGTCGCGGGCGTTCATCAGGCTTGTAATTTCGTGTATTAATTTGTGTAATTGTGAGTTGAAAATCGGAGATTGGCGTTTAGCGCATGGCGGCGAAAAATGGTGGAAAGGATGGGGCCAGGATTCTCGTGGTCGATGACGACCCGGAGGTTCGGCTGCTCCTGCGCCGATGTCTAGAGCGCGAATCCTACCGCATTTCCGAAGCGCAAAATGGCGAGGAATTATTCGCTGAAATGAACAGTCAGCCCGTTGACCTGATCACGCTTGATCTTGGGCTTGGGGGTGAGGATGGCCTTGATCTCGCTCGCCGCATACGCGCCCGCCGCAATGTGCCGATCATCATGATTTCCGGCAAGGGCGATACGATCGACCGCGTCGTCGGCTTGGAGTTGGGAGCGGACGATTATATCGCCAAACCGTTTCATTTACGCGAGGTGCTCGCCAGGGTTCGCGCCGTATTGAGACGTTATGAGGGGACACCTGCCGAGATCGGCTCTGAGGCTCCCATTGCCGAAACGTCACATTGCTACAGATTCGCGGGGTGGGCGCTCGATATTGAGAGGCGCGAGCTGAGCCGGAAGGAAGACGGATTGTGCGAATTGACGACAGCGGAGTTCAATCTGCTTGAAATCTTCGTTCAACGCACGGGCAGGGTACTCTCACGCGACAATATCATGGACGCGCTGAAAGGGTGTGACTGGTCGCCAGTAGACAGAAGCATCGACAATCTCGTCGTGCGCCTCAGAAAAAAAATCGAAGTAGACCCAAATGCGCCAAGGCTGATCAAAACGGTTCGCGGCGTCGGCTATGTGTTTACGGCGCCCGTTGCAACAGATTGACGCGCAAAGGTCTGCTTATCCATCCCTGTCATCATCCTTTGCGACGGGCTTTTCCCGTTCTGCGTCGCGCTTCTTGTCCCGCCGGAGGCTGTAAAGTTCCCAGAACCCGAAACCGAGAACAAGCCCCAGCACCAATGCCAACTCGATCAGAATAAGAGTGGACACGTCTAAAAGTCCTGACTATCTGCGCCGTCCTTGTGAAGCCTTTTACGCATAGCGCGAATGCTGAGCGCGGCAAGCCCTATGACGATGGGCACGGCAATTCCAACGGCAAGATCGGGATTGACGGGCACACCGCTCGATTGAAGCGCCTTTGCGGCGTAACCGACCAAGCCAACAACATAATAGCTGATCGCGGCGACCGATAAACCCTCCACGGTTTGCTGAAGGCGGAGCTGGAGCTTGGCGCGCCTGGCCATGGCTTCGAGCAGGGTTTGATTCTGCTTTTCTCGGACCATGCCTATTCGGGTCGACAACAGATTGACCGACCGTGAAACGCGCTCCGAGAGCGTGTCGATGTTGTCGGCGACCGTTGCGCAGGTATTCATTGCGGGTGCCAGCCGCCGCTCCATGAACTCCCGGAATGTCTGGAGACCTTGCAGGCGTTCCTCGCGCAGTTCCTCGATCCGCCTTTGCACGAGCGTATAATAGGCCGCCGCCGCGCTGAAGCGGAAATGATGATCCGCGTAACGGCTTTCGATGCCTGCCTGGAGCTGAGTTAGCCGGCTGAGCAAGGTAGGGTCGTCGCGCGCACTTGACTGCATGAGTGTGGTGATCTCGGCCAGTTCGGACTCACTGGCGGTCAGGAATGGACTGAGTTCCCGGGCGATAGGAAAAGCTAGGAGCGCCAGCATCCGGTAGGTGTCGATTTCGACGAGGCGCTGGACCATCCGGCCTGCTTGACGCTGGGTGAGATGGTTGTCAAAGATCAGGAGGCGGCTTGAGCCGTCTGGCTGGATGAAAAAGTCGGTTAGTGCAAAAGCGGCGCTTTCCCCGACAGCCGATCCTATCAGTGTGTTGCCGCCGAAATAGCGACGCGAGAGTTCGCCATAATCCAGGTTTTGCGCAAGAGGCAGCACGGCGATATTGGTGGACACAATTAGCTGGCCCTTCAGACCAGCGGCCCAGTCGGCCGGTAGCAGAGTGAATGGGGGAGCGATGAATGGATCTTTCGCCTCCCCGGCGGTCATGATCTTGTAGCGTGTGAATTCGGTGTGACGTTCCCATTTCAGGCGGTACGGCCCCAGATCGGCGAGGTAGTGCGTGGCGTTGGCGGGAGGCGGCGGCCGGTCATAGCGCGCGCACAGATCGGCGACATGCGTCCGCTCCGCGGCGATATTTTGTGCCTTCGACAATAGCGCTATATATGACAGGCGCGACGGAATCTGCAAAGTGACGGGTGGGCGCGCGTGAACTTCATTGTGCAATTCCGCCCGCAAGGGATGATTTTCAGGCAACGCCATGCGTTCGGCACTCCATGCAAAAGCAGTATTCGTTCATTATGGCGCAGCCTCCGCTGCAAGACTTGCATCGGCTTGGAAAATGACGTCTGCAACCCGCCTCGGCTCTTCTTCATGCATGAGGTGCCCTAGCCCGCGCAAGAGTTCTGCCTTGGCTCCAGGTATGATCTTTGCAAGCCGAAACGCCTGATCGGGGGAAACGGCCCGATCATTGCCGCCGACCAGAAGGACCAGCGGGCAGGGCAGATCGGGGAGACGTTTCGCAAGGCTGGCGAGATCCCAGTTCGCCATCATCGCCAGAGCCGCTCCAACATGGCCGGACGCGCGGAACAGGCGGTGGTAAAGGGCGAGGCCGTCCAGGGGGAGATGAGAGCCGGTGCTCGCGATCACGCGCTCGACGGCTTTGATGTCGCGCGCTCGCCAGGCAAAAATCTGCGGCGTCAGCGGGTTGAGGAACAGGAGCTTGGCCATTGCGGGAAAAAGTTGTCCCGCAGCCCCGGGAAAAGGCATCAGCGCCCCATTGAGCGAAATGATGAGCCGCGGCGCGATCGAGCCGTCCAGAGCAAGCCGGGCGGCGATTGCCGCGCCCGCAGAATGGCCTATGACAAGATCGGGTTTCACCGCCAGGGTTTTAAGAAGCGCAGCGAGCTTTGCGCCGATGCCGTCGAGCGACATTTCTGAGGAGGGTATGGACTTGGTGAAGCCGTGTCCGGGCAGATCGGGCGCGGTGATGGCGAATCGCTCTGCCAGCATGGGCATGATCCGCTCCCAGCTATGCGTTGCCGCCGCAGTGCCGTGCAGGAGAAGCGCCGCTGGACCGGACCCCATCTGCTGGATATGCCAAGTCAAGCCGGCCGCTTCGATGAAACGGCTCGCCTGCCGGTTCGGCCAATCGAGGCCGTCACGGTCCCAAACAAGCCCGCCACGCGCCGACGTCATAGCGCGCGCGCCTCTTTAACCGCCGATGAGACCGCGCCTGCATTGAGATAGGGGAGCGCGAGATAGATTGCACCCATCTTTTCAGCCAGTTGCCGGGCGCGTGGTTCGGCGCTGGCGGCGGTGTCGATCAGCAGCGACTTGATGCCACTCGCGCCAAGGATGCGCGCCGACGCAAGCGCGTCTTCCTGCGCCGCCGGGCGGCCGGGGCGGCCATCGCGTGCGATATTGGCGCGGCCATCGGTCAGGAAGACGACCAGTGGGGTTTGTCCTCGTGAGCGGGCGGCTTGCGCGAGGAGAAATGCGGCCTCGATGCCGGACGCCAGCGGGGTTCCACCGCCAGCCGGGAGGCCGGTCAACATCCTCTTTGCGCGCACCAATGAGCGCGTCGGTGGCAACGCTATTGTGGACGTCTGGCCGCTGAAGACGATCAGAGCGACTTGATCCCGGCGGACATAACACTCGGCAAGCAGGCGCTCCACCGCGCCCTTGGCCTCTGCCATGCGCTGCATCGCCTGCGAGCCGGAGGCGTCGACGGCGAAGATCGTAAGCGTTTCGGCTTGCTTGACGAAGTGCGCCACACGGAAATCGGAGGGGCGGATATGCAATGCAGATATACGTTTATGTCGGGGTTGCGCGGCTTCGATCTGCCGCTGGCGCAATCTCTGCCAAGGGACGGCAGCCCGTAGGGTCGAGACGAGATCAAGGCGGCTTCCCCGTCGCGGATCGCCGGGAATAACGCCTGCGCGGCGGCCGCGAGACATGGCGCGCTGTTTGACGCCGGCCTGCCCGAAGCTGCGCGCCTTCGCAGCCGAGCGGCCGCTCTTGAGCCTCGCGAGCAGGTCGGGCGGCAGTACGGCGCGGGCCGCGTCGACAACGATGTCGCGCAACTCTTCCATGCTGAAATCGTCAGGCGCGTCGGATGGGTCGCCATTCTCGGGTGGTTGCGCCTCGGACTCCGGCTCGTCTTGCGTCTCGTCCTCGCCTTGATCCTCCGGCCAAGCTCTGGCGCGCCATCCCAGAACGAGCGCGCCGGCAAGCGCCAGGTCATCTTGCGTGGGCCGGTCGCGACCATCGAGCGCCGCCGCGATCCGGGCTATACGCAGAGCCATGAGCGGCGCGCGGATCGAATCGATGCCGAGCGCCGCACCTGCCCGGCAGAGCGCTTCGATGGCGTCCTCGCCAA
>CAYVJO010000165.1:0-5350 GCA_964451735.1 uncultured Hyphomicrobiaceae bacterium
TCCCTTGGCAGGCTGCGGCTGGAATCACTTACAATCATATGAATATTTGATTCGCATTGGCCATCCAGTTCTCGTTTTAAAGTGCCGGGCTTATCGACATTTCATCCGTAAAGTAGCGTTCGGTCTGTGTTGTCTTGCGTGTGATTTCGAGCTCCGGGATGCGCTAGCGCGTCCCCATCTCCAGGCATTACGAGAGAACCGAATGAGACTGTTCCGCAGCATAGCTGGCGCCCAAGGGGGACGGGTGTTCGCAAATATGGGCGCGGCCTTCGGCGTAAATGACGAACTCGCCGCGCAGGTCGTACGCTATTTTCTGCCCGCCATAAAGAAAAGTATCGCAAGACGTATGGAGACATCGCAAGGTCTCATCTATTTCCTTGAAATGATCGGCGCACATCGCCACGACCGCTATCTGGCCGATCCCGGCATCTTCGGGCATCCGCAGGTCGAGGATGAGGGGCGGGCGATTGTTGCGGCCCTGTTTCCAAATCCTGCTCATCTGCACAAGATCATCGAGAACCGCGCGAAAGTCCTGCCCGTCCAGCCCGAAATGCTGGAAGGAATGCTGCCATATGTGGCCATTCTCGCGATTGGGGCGATCGAGTTGAAGACGCGCCAGCCCTTGAAGGACATTCTGCTGACGATCCTGAAAGGGCGAGCCGATCCCGTTGCCGTCTCTAACCCTTACAAGGCGCTTGCGAGCGAAATCAGACGCCGCCGGATCGCGTCAGGCGACGCCGAGACCGAGCGCAAAAGCGGACTGGGCGGCCTGATCGGCGCATTGTTCTCGAAATCGGACACACAAGCCGCCGCATAGCTTACGGCCCCGTGTTGCGGTCTCAGGTCGTCCGCCTGTTTGCGATCTAATATTTGGCGATGCATCCATTTTGCCGCGCTCTGGGTAGAGGAGATGATCACCCTCGCTCATCCTAAGGAGTGCTGAAGATGCGGATGTACAGATCTATTTTTTTCGGGTTCATGGCATTGACGATCACCGGAACAGCCGGCCTTGCTGAAGAAAATTACGAAGGTTGGCCCCTACTGGTTAATCCCTTTCCCAGCACAGGGGGCGGCGGCATTATGATCGACGGTTACAAGCCCGTTCTGAAGGACGGCAAATGCCTGACCGACTTCACCGCAACCGACCCATCGGGCAAAGTGTACTCCAATAGGGTTGAGTTCGAGCAGGCTGAGACGCAAGGCGGAGTGCTTTGCGTCAATGGCAAATGGCGCGCACTCTACGGAACCGCCTCCGGAACGACGCCGTTCCGCATGTTCATCAAGGGTAATGTCGTCCGACGCGCTCCGTGAAAATCCTGCGCGACGAAGATCCCGCAAGGCCATTCGCCGGTTAGGGTCTGCTCGGCATGCATTAAGTGGAGGGCAAAGAGCGCTGGACTTTTAGTCAAAATCGCCGACCGCGCTCTATATTCTTGTCCCTGAATCGGATTTATCCGAAAACCGCTACACTTTTCCGCCTGATGCGCTAATAGGCCTCCGAAATAAAAACACGATCAACGTCACCATGCCACTCGCCCTCATATTTTCGTAGGAGAAGCTCCGCGGGCGTCAGCTTGCTTGCGACAACCTCTTCAAGGCTTTCTAGGAAAACTGTTTCGTCGTCTCCCGAACTGTTGAGACGAAGGCGGTTTCTCAGCCCCTCCGTGGCAATGTCGAGTGCACGGCTGGCGATCGACAACAGGCTGGCGCCGCGGAAAGGCGTCCGCAGCCCATAAACGGGAACCTCGTCGCGAAGCTTCTGACGCTCCTCAGTGGTCCAGTCCTTAATGAGGTCATGAGCCGCGTCTAACGCTGCCCCGTCATAGAGCAGCCCTGTCCAGAAAGCGGGGAGTGCGCATAAGCGCCGCCAGGGCCCGCCATCGGCGCCTCGCATCTCAAGAAAGCGCTTGAGCCGAACTTCCGGGAAGAGCGTCGTCAGATGCGTCGTCCAATCCGACAAGGTCGCCCTTTCGCCCGGCAATTGGGGAAGCTTGCCCTCCAGAAAATCGAGGAAAGACTCGCCCGTGACATCGAAATAGCGGCCATGCCGGTAAACGAAATACATCGGCACGCTCAGCGCATAGTCCACATAGCGCTCGAAGCCCATGCCATCCTCAAAGGCGAAAGGCAGCATTCCAGCACGCGCATTGTCGGTATCCCGCCAGATTTCGCTGCGATAGGAAACAAAGCCGTTGGGTCTTCCTTCCTTAAATGGAGAATTGGCGAAAAGCGCGGTTGCAACAGGCTGTAAAGCAAGGCTCACGCGAAGCTTTTTCACCATATCGGCTTCATCGGAGAAATCGAGATTGACCTGCACCGTACAGGAGCGGAACATCATGTCGAGACCGAGCGTGCCGACCTTGGGCATGTAAGCTGCCATGATCTTGTAACGGCCCTTGGGCATGCGGGGCGTCTCGTCGATGGTCCATTTCGGCGAAAAGCCGAGCCCAAGCATCCCAATTCCCAATGCGTCGCCGGCCTCCCGAACCTGCGCGAGATGTGCATTCACTTCGCTGCAAGTCTCATGGATGGTGCTCAGCGGAGCGCCGGAAAGCTCGAACTGCCCACCAGGCTCCAGCGTGATCGACCCGCCACTTTCGTAAGAGGGGTCTTTCAGGGCGATGACATTGTCACCCTCATAGACCGGCTCCCATGCAAACCGGCGGCTCATCTCCTGCAGAAGAGCCTGGATTCCAGATGGCCCCTCATAGGCAACCGGGGATAAGTCAGCGGTATGGAAGCCGAATTTTTCATGCTCCGTTCCGATCCGCCAATCCTCGCGCGGCTTGCCTCCAGCCTCCAGATAAGTCACCAGTTCATCCCGGCTTTCAACTGGCGCATCGGCCATTTCCTCATCGCGCGCGAGCATGCTGAAATCCTTATGCCTCTGTTTCGCTCATTCCTATTTCGCCGATACATTTAGTACACCGGCATATTCGTTTCATTGACTTGGTCAACTTATAAGCGCACTCACTTTTTCTTATGCATCAAATTTTTTTCAACCGGCTGAAGGTTGCACTTGGATCAACGCGTTCGCCACTAGGAGCATTTATGGAATTCGCCAGAAAAATCGGAAATGCCAGCTTTATTTTCGCGCTGCTGACGGCTCTATACCAAACCATCGCTCATGCCGGCCACTATGCCTCCCGCGACATTATCGGTTTTTCTCCCGATGGCCGCTATTTCGCATTTGAGCAATATGGCGTGGAAGACGGCTCCGGCTTCCCATACGCCGAAATCTTTCTCATCGATACGACGGCCGATCAATGGGTCAAGGGCTATCCTGTCAGAAAGCGACTGGACGATGAGAAGGCAACCGTTGGCCAGGTTCGCAAAGATCTGACAAAAACGAGGGACATTCTCAAGGAACAATACAGGGTATCAGAACCGGGCGACCACCTCGCCAGCAACCCGCGCGCCGAACTCAGCGCCGATCCGCATCTTGTCATCGTCAACGCGGCCCACCGCTTCACACCGCCAAAGCAAGAGCCATATGTCTTTACCTTGACTGAAAAAACCATCCAGACGCCCGATTGCGCCAAATACACCGATCTGCCGACAAAGGGATTTAAATTGACGATGACGCGCAAAGGAGAGGACGTGCTGACGCTCAATGACGATCAAAGCCTGCCTGGTTCCCGGCGCTGCGCGCTTGGATATGCGATAGCCGATGTGCTCAGTCATGACAGCGGCGGCAATACGGCATGGGTTGTGCTTTTACATTTGCAAACATTCGGTTTTGAGGGCCCGGACAGTACGTTCATGGCAGTCGCGCGGCGGCTACCCTAGTGGTTCGACTGAAACATGTGCATCCCCGGTCACTGCCCTCATTTGCAAACGTTTCCGTCATAAGAAACTCGCTAAATAATTGTTTCTATTTGATTTTTATGAATTTGATATTTGACAACGAGACTGGCGGCAAACGGTACTCAAATGTCAAATTCGTGCCGCTAACATTTTCCGCTCAATTGGCTGACGGTTAAACTTAGAATTAATGCCTGTCCTCGCGCGAGCCGTGTCGCAACCCAGGATCGGCATTTCGGAGTATTGAGCCCATGCCGCGCAAAGAATTCCCACGCCTTTTGATTTTCGACTCTGGCATGGGCGGATTGACCGTGCTCGCCCCTATTCGCGCCGTCATTCCTGAAGCTGACATCGTTTATCTGGCCGACGACGCGGGCTTTCCCTATGGCGCTATTGACGCGAATACCCTTACAGCGCGTCTTTGCGCGCTCCTCGAAACGGCGGCGCACGAGTATAGGCCCGACGCCGTCGTCGTTGCATGCAACACCGCTTCCACCATCGCTCTGCCGGCATTGCGCGGTGTGTTGACGCAACCCGTCATCGGCACGGTTCCTGCGATCAAGCCGGCCGCAACGCTCAGCCGTAGTGGATTTATCAGCGTGCTCGGCACGGCCGCAACGGTACGGCGCGACTACACGAAGGCGCTGATCGCCGAATTCGCGGCAAGCTGCAACGTTACACTTGTCGGCTCGGCGCAGCTGGCTAACCTTGCCGAGCAGGACATGATGGGCGACGAGGCGCAAGATAAGGATATATCGGCCGAGATCGCACCCTGCTTCATAGAGACAGGCGGCGCACGCACCGATGTCGTCGTGCTTGCATGCACACATTATCCGTTGCTGAAGGACCGTTTCGACCAGCTTGCGCCCTGGCCCGTCATCTGGCTCGACCCGGCTCCCGCGATCGCCCGGCGTACGGCGAATGTGCTTTCCGGGCTTGGTTTCATGATCGGCGTAGGGGCGATCGGACGTCCGGGCCGGATCATATTCACGTCTGGAAAATCATTATCCGATGCGCAGATCGCTTTGCTGGGCGATCGCCAACTCTTGATGGAAAATGCGATGCAATGCAGGTAATTTCACTTCGGACCGTCATTCGCCGGTTCGATAAGAGCCCGCCCCGGAAATCTTACGGACGCAAACACCCATGATACCTCGCTATTCCCGGCCTGAAATGGCCGTAATCTGGTCGCCAGAGACCAAATTCGCCATCTGGCTGGAAATCGAAACTCTTGCAACCGAAGCGATGGCGGAGCTTGGCGCGGTCCCAAAGGAAGCGGCACATGCGGTGCGTGAACGCGGTGGTTTCGATATCGCGCGTATCGACGAGATCGAACGCGAGGTCAAGCATGACGTTATCGCCTTCCTGACGAGCCTTGCCGAGCACGTCGGGCCGGAGGCGCGCTTCGTGCATCAAGGCATGACCTCGTCCGACGTGCTCGATACTTGCTTCAATGTCCAGTTGGTGCGCGCCGCCGACCTGCTTTTGGAGGATATGGACGCCCTGCTCGCCGCGCTGAAGCGCCGTGCGCTTGAGCACAAGCACA
>CAYVJO010000165.1:5360-6770 GCA_964451735.1 uncultured Hyphomicrobiaceae bacterium
CGCCACCTGCACAAGGGCATGACCAGCTCGGACGTACTCGACACCTGCCTTGCCGTGCAGCTGTCGCGCGCTGGCGACCTCCTGCTGGCCGATCTTGACCGTGTCCTCGCCGCTCTGAAGCGCCGCGCGGAAGAACACAGGCTGACGCCGACAATAGGGCGCAGCCATGGCATCCATGCCGAGCCGACCACATTTGGCCTCAAGCTTGCCTATGCCCATGCTGAATTCGCGCGCGGACGGAAAAGGCTTATCACGGCGCGCGACGAAGTTGCGACCGCGAAAATCTCAGGCGCGGTCGGTACTTTTGCTAATATCGACCCGCGCATCGAGGCTTACGTCGCCGAAAAGCTTGGGCTCAGTCCGGAGCCGGTCTCGACGCAAATCGTCCCGCGCGACCGGCATGCAGCCTATTTCGCAACGCTCGCCGTGATCGCCGCCTCCGTAGAGCGGCTTGCGACCGAAATCCGGCATTTGCAGCGCACTGAGGTCGGCGAGGTGGAGGAATATTTCTCGCCCGGCCAGAAGGGTTCCTCGGCTATGCCGCATAAGCGCAACCCGGTCCTGACGGAAAACCTGACCGGCCTTGCCCGTATGGTGCGCGCTTACGCCTTGCCCGCCCTGGAAAATGTCGCGCTCTGGCATGAACGTGACATCTCGCATTCTTCGGTCGAGCGGATGATCGGGCCGGATGCGACGGTAACGCTGGATTTCGCCCTTTCGCGGCTGACCGGTGTCATCGACAAGCTCGTCGTCTATCCAGAGAAGATGCGGGAGAATCTGGAAAAAGGCGGCGGCATTGTGCATTCGCAACGCGTTCTCCTGGCGCTGACACAAGCTGGGCTTTCCCGCGAGGACGCCTATCGCCTCGTGCAGCGCAATGCCATGACGGCCTGGCAGGGTGGCGGTGATTTCAAAGGGCTGCTGATGGCGGATGCAGAGATTACGAGCGCGCTGACAACTGAGCAGATTGGCGCGTGTCTCGACCTAGCGTATCATACCAAGGCGGTCGATGGGATCTTCCAGCGTGTCTTTGAAGATTAACCACTCTGTTCTGTTCAAGGGCGCCAGCTCTTGAGCCGGCTACCCGCCTCGGCCATTGCCTGCTGCGCTCCCGAGTAGGAGAAGCGAAGAAATTGATGGCCGCGAACGGGATCGAAATCGATGCCTGGCGTCACTGCAATCTCCAATTCCTCCAGTATTCTCCGCGATAAATCCTGGCTGTCATTGGTCAAGTGGGAGACATTGGCGTAAAGATAGAAAGCGCCGTCGGCAGGCGCTATGTCCGTAAAACCGGCTTCGGACAAGTCGCGGAGCAAAAGCGCGCGGTTTGCGGCGTAAACAGCCTTGTTAGCCTCAAGCTCCTCAACCGCATCAAACGCCGCTAGGGCTCCGACCTGCGAAATCGCCGCC
>CAYVJO010000166.1:0-6688 GCA_964451735.1 uncultured Hyphomicrobiaceae bacterium
GCCGACAATGGCCCGCAGCAAACTGGTTTTGCCGACGCCGTTGCGCCCCAATACGCAAGTCACTTGCCCCGGTTTGGCGGCCAAGGATACGCCGCGAAGCGCCTGCGCTGCCCCGTAATGGAGATCGATCTTATGGACTTCGAGCATTCCGGTTTCCATCCTCACCGGCCCAGATAAACTTCAATCACACGCTCATTCGCGGACACGGCGTCGATCGAGCCGTCCGCCAGAACCGATCCTTCATGCAGGCATGTCACCTTCACGCCAAGTTCGCGGACGAAGGTCATGTCATGCTCGACCACAACGACTGAGTGGGTCTTGGCGATATCGCGCAAGAGCCTCGCCGTATCCTCCGTCTCAGCGTCCGTCATGCCGGCGACTGGCTCATCGACGAGCAAAAGCTTTGGATCTTGTGCCAATAGCATCGCGATTTCGAGCCATTGTTTTTGTCCGTGGCTCAAATCGCCCGCCAGACGGTCGCGCATTTCGATGAGCCGAACGCGCTCCAGCACTGGGAAAATCCGGTCGTTGCCGATTTTGGCGCGCGCGCCGAACAAAGCCGACAGCGGGGAGCGAGGACCGTCCAGCGCCAGACGCATATTGTCCGCGACGGTATGGCTTTCGAACACGGTGGGCTTTTGAAATTTACGGCCGATGCCGAGCGATGCGATGTCCGCCTCGTCGAGCTGAGTGAGGTCGTGCCGGCCATCAAACATCACAGTGCCCTTATCGGGGCGCGTCTTGCCAGTGATGATGTCCATCATCGTCGTCTTGCCCGCGCCATTGGGACCGATCACCGCCCGCATCTCGCCATGCTTCAAGACGAGCGACAAATTGTTGAGCGCTTTGAAGCCGTCGAAGGAGACACTGACGCCGTCGAGGTAGAGCACGCTGCCTGTAACCGGCTCTTGTAACATCCGCTACTCCGCCGCCTTCGGAACAGTGTCGGCGGCAAGCACTTTGCGCCGCGAGGCTTTCCGTGTCCGCAGATAATCGGCCCCCGTTCCGACAATACCTTTCGGGAGGAACAGCGTCGTAATAATGAACAAGCCGCCTAGTACGAAGAGCCAATAGGGTGCAAGCGCTCCGCTCGTAAAGGTCGTCTTGGCGAAATTGACCGCGATCGCGCCGAGAGCCGCGCCGGTCAGCGTACCGCGTCCCCCAACAGCCACCCAGATCACTGCCTCGATGGAGTTGGCGGGCGCGAACTCGGACGGGTTGATGATACCAACCTGCGGAACGTAGAGCGCGCCAGCGATCCCCGCCATGCATGCCGAGATGACGAAGGCGAGCAGCTTGTAATGCTCGACGCGGTAGCCGAGGAAACGTGTCCTGCTCTCCGCGTCGCGGATGGCGACAAGCACTTTGCCATATGTCGAAGTCACGAGGAGGCGCGCGACGGCGTATGTGAAGACGAGAAATAGCGCGGTCGTGACGAAGAGCGCATTTCGCGTCTCCTGCGCCTGAATGTCGAAGCCGAGTATGTCCTTGAAATCCGTCAGGCCGTTATTGCCGCCGAACCCCATCTCGTTACGGAAGAAAGCAAGCAGCAGCGCATAGGTCATCGCCTGAGTGATGATGGACAGATAGACACCGGTTACGCGGGAGCGGAAGGCCAACCATCCGAAAATGAAGGCAAGGAGCCCTGGAACGAGCAGCACCATCAGGAAGGCGAAGAGAAAATTATCGAAGCCATACCAGAACCAGGGCAACTCCTTCCAATTCAGGAACACCATGAAATCTGGCAGCTGCGGATGGGCATAGACGCCGCGCGTGCCGATCTGGCGCATGAGGTACATCCCCATCGCATAACCGCCCAGCGCGAAGAACGCCGCATGGCCTAGAGAGAGAATGCCGCAATAGCCCCAGACGAGATCAAGGGCGATGGCGAGGATCGCGAAACAGAGATATTTGCCGATGAGCGAGACGACATGCGTTGGGATATAAAGCGGCGAGTCGGGCGGCAAGAGGAGGTTGAATGCTGGAACGAGGATCGCAACCGCGAGCAGCGTGCCGATAAAAACCCGGCTACCCGTGTCGCTAAGGCCGAAGAGCGCTCGCATCATCATGCTTCGACAGCCCGTCCCTTGAGCGCAAACAGGCCGCGCGGCCGTTTCTGGATGAACAGGATCAGCAACACAAGAATGAAGATTTTCGCGAGCACCGCTCCCGCCCATGGCTCCAAAAGCTTGTTGACGATGCCAAGCGAAAAGGCTGAGACCAGTGTTCCCCACAGATTGCCTACACCGCCAAATACGACCACGAGAAAGCTGTCCACGATGTAACTCTGGCCAAGATTGGGCGAAACATTGTCGATCTGGCTGAGAGCGACGCCCGCAATCCCGGCGATGCCGGAGCCGAGCCCGAACGTCATCGCATCGACATAGCCGGTGCGGATGCCCATCGAGGCCGCCATGCGCCGGTTCTGCGTGACGGCGCGCATTTGCAAACCGAGCGTCGTGAATTTAAGGATAATCAGCAGCGTAGCAAAGACGGCAAGCGTAAAGACGATGATCCAAAGGCGGTTATAGGTGATCGCCAATCCAAGAAAATCGAAGCCTCCCTGCATGTAGGACGGTGCGCCGACTTCGCGATTTGTCGGGCCGAACACCGTTCGCACCGCCTGTTGGAGCACGAGACTGACGCCCCAGGTGGCGAGCAGCGTCTCCAGTGGACGCCCGTAAAGATATCGGATAATGCCCCGCTCGATACCGATGCCGACCGTGCCAGCCACGAGAAAGGCGGCTGGAACCGCCACGAGCAATGAAAGATCGAAGGCGGATAGCGCGAAAGCGCGAAAGGCTTCCTGCACTACGAAAGTGGTGTATGCGCCAAGCATGACCATCTCGCCATGCGCCATATTGATGACGCCCATGACGCCGAACGTGATCGCAAGCCCGATCGCTGCAAGGAGCAACACAGAGCCAAGCGAAAGCCCATACCAGACATTCTGCACCTGCTGTATCGCGGCGAGCTTGCGCTCGATCGATGCGACTGCCGCCGCCGAGGCCGCCCGGACGGGTTCATCCTCAGATTGCAAGCCGGCCTGAAGCGCCGCGATGGCGTCACGGTCGCCCCGTCCGGTCAGTGTGTCGACGGCAGCGAGCAAAGCGTCCGTTCCGCCCTGGCCAATCTTGAGAAGAATGGCCGCGCGGGCTTGTTGCAGCATCGACCTGACGGCTGCGTCAGACTCCATGGGGATGAGTTTTTCGATGACGGGCAGCAAAGCGGGATCGCGAGCTGTGAAAACGGCGCTTGCCGCACCGAGCCTCACAGAAGCGGATGGCGCGCGAAGCTGTAACGTTCCCAGTGCGGCGTTGACTGCCCCCCGCACGCGATTATTGATGCGGACACCGGCAAGCTCGGCAGGCAAATCCGGGAGCTGCTCACCCGTCACCACGTCGTAATATGCTGACCCGTCGCGGAAGGCAGCGGTCGTTCCTGTAGCATCGACATAGAGTTGACGGTTCGAAAGCGCGCTCAGGATTTTTGCAGCATGATCGGCGCCAGACGCCGCAACGAGGTCGATAGCTTCGAGCGTCTTATCGAAAGCCCCTGAGGAGAAAGCCGTAATCGCGCGAGCGAGAGCCTCATCGCTTCCGGCCCGCTCGGCACTCGCTGGAGAAAGGCCTGCGATCAAAGCGATTGCCGCAAGATAAAACCATCTCAATGGGAGCGGCATTGAGGACCCTCTCATGATACAGACGTTTCCCGAGCGGAGGCCGGCCGGCGGCCAGCCTCCATCCGTCGATCAGGCGGGCATTACGCGCCGCCGCATGCATTCGTCGCCGTATTGAAATTGCCGCATTTCTTATCAACCCAATCGCCGATCAGGTCTTTGGACTCTGGCAGAAAATCCGACCATGCGTCACCTGGGACAAGATCATCCGTGCGCCAAACGATGTCGAACTGCCCATCTTTCAGGATTTCACCGATCAGAACCGGCTTGGTGATGTGGTGGTTAGGGAGCATGGTGGACACTCCGCCAGTCAGGTTAGGCGTCTCGATCCCGGGTAGCGCGTCGATGATTTTATCCGGATCGGTCGTTCCTGCTTTTTCAACAGCCTTCGCCCACATGTTGAAGCCAATGTAATGCGCTTCCATCGGATCGTTGGTAACGCGCTTGTCATTACCAATGAAAGCTTTCCATTTGGCAATGAACTCCGCATTCTCGGGCGTATCGACGGACATGAAATAATTCCAGGCAGCCAAATGTCCGACAAGATTGCTCGTATCAATGCCAGCTAGCTCTTCCTCCCCGACCGAGAAGGCTATGACAGGGATATCCGTTGCTGAAACGCCCTGATTGGCAAGCTCCTTGTAGAATGGAACGTTTGCATCGCCGTTGATCGTCGAGACCACGGCTGTTTTCTTGCCGGCTGAACCGAATTTCTTGATATCAGCGACAATGGTCTGCCAGTCGGAATGTCCGAATGGCGTGTAATTGATCAAGATGTCTTCTTCGGCAACACCTTTCGCTTTTAGATAGGCTTCGAGGATTTTATTGGTCGTACGGGGATAGACATAATCCGTGCCAGCCAGCACCCAGCGTTTCACCGAACCGCCATCCTCGCTCATCAGATAGTCTACCGCCGGGATCGCCTGCTGATTGGGCGCCGCGCCCGTGTAGAACACATTGCGCTCGCTTTCCTCGCCTTCATATTGGACAGGGTAGAACAGGATCGAATTCAGTTCCTTGAAAACGGGCAAAACAGATTTACGGGATACCGATGTCCAGCATCCGAAAACAACATCAACCTTGCTTTGAGAGATCAGCTCACGCGCTTTTTCGGCAAAGAGCGGCCAGTTCGAGGCCGGATCGACGACCACCGCCTCCAGTTTTTTGCCTAAAAGTCCGCCCTTCTTGTTCTGCTCGTCGATGAGCATGAGCATCACGTCTTTCAAAGTGGTCTCACTGATCGCCATCGTTCCCGAAAGAGAATGCAAAATGCCAACCTTGATAGTGTCCTGGGCCTTGGCTGGTATCGCTGCCTGGAAGGTCAATGCAAAAGCCATCGCTGCCGATACAAGAAGTGTTCGCCGTGTGATCGCCATATGTTTCTCCGAATTGGATTTTTCTTAACAATGCACACTAAGAAGGCAAGCTGCGTGCCAGCACACCTGAATAGGCCGCCGATGGGGGCGTAACACACTGATTTCAGTAATTTTTTCTTGCAAGAGGATTCGAAGGCTGCGGAAAGATGGCCCAGTGGAGTCATGCCATGATTATGAAAAATAGCCACGCAAAGCCTATTATTTAGGCAGAGAGGCCAATCTGCCTTACGAATCGCTTTGCCTTGCTTGCCAATTGCTTTGAAACCTTAAGTTTCAATGTTAAGATTTTAGGCGAAAAAAAGAAAATATGCGATTGGGGGGGGCGATGCATGAAGGAGCAAATGCCGCTACGACAGTCGACACAGGCGTCTGAAACCGTGTTTAATGCATCCTGCGGCGCGCCATTGATCGATTCTTATGGACGGAAAATTTCTTACCTGCGTGTCTCGGTCACGGACAGGTGCGATTTTCGCTGTATCTATTGTATGGCTGAAAACATGGCCTTCCTGCCGAAAAAAGACCTGCTGACTCTCGAAGAGCTGGATCGGTTGTGTTCAGTTTTCATCACTAAAGGCGTTCGCAAACTGAGACTGACCGGTGGCGAGCCGCTCGTGCGCAAGAACATCATCGGGCTCGTGCGGTCCTTGTCGCGGCATCTGCGGAGCGGCGCGCTCGACGAATTGACGCTGACAACGAATGGTTCGCAGCTTCCGCGTTTCGCCCAGGACCTCGCAGATTGCGGCATGCGCCGGGTAAATGTCTCTCTGGATACGCTTAGTCCAAGCCGGTTCAAAGCCGTCACACGCTGGGGCGATTTGAGCCAGGTGATGGCCGGTATCGAGGCGGCTCGTTCGGCGGGGCTAGCGGTCAAGATCAACGCCGTCGCCCTCAAGGGTGTGAATGAGGACGAAATCGAGACAATGATGGTCTGGGCGCATGAGCGCGGCATGGACCTGACCTTGATTGAGACGATGCCGCTCGGCGACATCGACGGCGACCGCACCGATCAATATCTGCCGCTCTCCGTAGTCCGCGCGCGGCTCATGGAGCGTTGGACCCTTGAGGATACTGCCTATAAGACCGGCGGCCCGGCGCGCTATGTTCAGGTCAAGGAAACGGGTGGCAGGCTAGGTTTCATAACGCCGCTCACTCACAATTTCTGCGAAAGCTGTAACCGGGTGCGCATCACATGCACCGGTACGCTGTATATGTGTCTCGGACAGGACGATGCAGCGGACCTACGCGGACCCTTACGCGCAAGCGAGAGAAATACGCTTCTCGAAGCTGCGATTGAGGAAGCTGTCGTTCGCAAACCGAAGGGACATGATTTTATCATCGACAGGGGAGAAAACAAGCCGGCAGTCGCCAGGCATATGAGTATGACGGGAGGTTAGCACTGCGGTTCCCATATTCAGGCGCATGACGTCGATCTTCGCCGAACCTTGCCCCAACAAATACGGCTTCAAGTTTTTATTGTGCCTTGTGGATCAATTAATAAATTATTTATATTTGGCATTTGTTTCCATAACCATCGCAAGCAGGTGTCGAATTCTGCTTCCGTTCATGCGAAAATAAGTGTTAAGCAGAGATTCTTTGGTTGGCCAACGGATCGCGACCTCGTTCCAAGTTCAAG
>CAYVJO010000167.1:0-717 GCA_964451735.1 uncultured Hyphomicrobiaceae bacterium
GAATCAGCGTTTCGCGCAAATTTCCGTGATGATAGTTGCGCTTGTCACCCGGACCGCGCCCATGTTTCGACCAGCTCATGTGAATAATATTTATATGACTTTCGTGCGCTCTGCACGGATCATGACGTCCCTTTGGGCGGGATTGCTGGCGAACGTCCGCTCAGACAAGATTATCACCAACCGCTCGCGCAAAATCTTCAGTCGTGGCCTTGCCACCAAAATCGCGGGTACGGACCTTTCTCTCTTGAATGACACGCGCGATTGCGGCTTTGAGACGATCTCCCGCCGCGCCAAGCATGTGATCGTTCCGTTTCCGGCCGAGCCAATCGAGCATCATCGCGCCGCTAAGGATCATAGCGGCCGGATTGGCCCATCCGCGACCGGCAATATCGGGCGCGCTGCCATGGCAGGGTTGAAACACGGCGTGATGATCGCCGATATCGGCGGATGGCGCAAAACCCAAGCCGCCCATCAAACCGGCTCCGAGATCGGAAAGTATATCGCCGAACATGTTTTCCGTGACGAGCACGTCGAATGTCCAGGGATCGCGAACCATGCGCATTGCCATCGCATCGACATAGATCGAGTCGGCGCTGAGTTGCGGAAACGCATTTGCCCGTTCGAAAAAAATTTTCCTGAAAAACGCGAATGACTGAAACATATTCGCCTTATCCACGCAAGTCACTCGCCCAGCGCCCTTACCGTCCTGGAGCCGCG
>CAYVJO010000167.1:727-6251 GCA_964451735.1 uncultured Hyphomicrobiaceae bacterium
AATTCGAAGGCAAAATCGAAAAGCTTCTCCGAGGTTGCGCGCGTGATCCGCAGTGTCTCGCGAGCCTCGCTGTCATCCGTCAGTTCGCCCGCGCCATGGGAATAGAACAGCCCCTCCGTCGATTCCCGGATGAGCACGAAATCGATCTGATCAGCGCGCGGATCACTCAAGGGACAAGGCTGGCCCGGAAAAACGAATACCGGCCTCACGCCTGCATAAAGCGAGAATATTTTCCGCAATTCGATCTGTGGCGCGATTTCGGTCCCGTTGGGATAACGGACCCCCGGCAGGCCCATGGCCGATAGCAGTATCGCGTCGGCCTGGCGCGCCACCTCGACCGATGCTTCAGGCAGCGCCTCGCCATAATCGCGATAATGGGCTGCACCTGCCGGCAGATACTCGAAGTCGAGAGGGGCTGCGCCCACTAAAGCCACGGCCTGCTGGATAAGAGTAAGTGTCGGACGGGTAATTTCCGTGCCGATGCCGTCGCCCTCAAAGACAGCTATTCGCACGGTTGCCTCTGTCGATGGATGCACATCCACGGCTTTGTCTCCGATTTTTTTCGGTCGCGGCGTTATCTGGCAGGCTTTTACGCCAGAACCATTGGATTATAGCCCGATTTTCGGTTGTGGACAGGCCATTCTGGAGCTGCGACAGCCGGTGGTGTTTGATCAAGGAGCCTGATTGATCGAGGTCCAGCGATGGGCGCTCTTACTGGCGATCAGTTCAGCAGCGTTCATACTGAAAGCTTTGTAGTGCTGCGATGCGAGATGCATTTCGAAAGCAGCTTTGTCCTCATACAGCTCATAGAGAAAAAATCGTCAGTCATTCTCAGGGTCTCTGGCGACGTCGAAACGCAAACAGGCCGGTTCCTCGCAAAGCGAAGTCTCAGATTGAGCAAGCAGGGCGTCCTCCAGCAGCTTGGCACGCCCCGGTACGGCATCGAGAGTAACGGTAATGACATACATATCGGCCTCTTCGATTTTAGCCCCTGCCGAATTTCTTAAGTCTGGACTGCGATATATCCCTCTTGCCAGTTCAGACTGAACAGGTCTTCGAGAGCACGCCAGAACGGATACCAGCCCAAACTTTACCGCGGCTATAACAACATCTTCCAATGTCCTGCCCATGACAAGCGGTCATTGTTCAACGAGAGGATGAGCTGGACAAGCGGATGCAGAGCTTCCGGACCTTCATGGGGAACCGGAAACTCTGCTGGCCGGGGGGCAGGGCCAAACTCTTGCCGCGAGCCGGTCTTGTCTTTGCAAGTTGTTTTGACCCTAGCACACAACTCCTACCGCATCCTTAAACGGGCTCATTCGATAACGATGCGCGGAGCCGGTCGCTCAACGCTGGCATCCGACAATCCGGACCAGACACGCGCCGCGATATCGCGATAAACAAGCGAATGGGGGGAGTCTGGCTGGCTGACCACCACGGGATTGCCGCCATCCGACGTTTCCCTTATGGCCATATGCAACGGCACTTCGCCAAGGAACGGCACACCGAGGCGTTTCGCCTCCGCCCTGCCCCCCCCATGGCTAAAAATCTCGGAACGCTCTCCGCATTTCGGGCACAGAAAGTAACTCATATTCTCCACGATGCCGAGTACGGGAACATTGACACGCCTGAACATGTTCAGTCCCTTACGCGCGTCGATCAGCGCCAGATCCTGCGGCGTCGATACGATGATGGCCCCGGCAAGCGGCACCTGCTGGGCCATGGTTAGCTGGGCGTCGCCCGTTCCTGGGGGCATGTCGACGACCAGCACATCGAGCGCTCCCCATGCCACGTCCCGCATCATCTGGGTGAGCGCGGAAATCACCATCGGCCCGCGCCAGATCATGGGCGTCTCTTCTTCGACGAGAAATCCGATAGACATTACGTTGACGTCATAATTCCGCATCGGCTTCAGGGTTTTGTCGGCTGCGAGTTCGGGTTTGCCGGAAAGACCCATGAGGCGAGGCAAGGATGGACCGTAGATATCGGCGTCCAATATTCCAATTTTCAGCCCCAGACTGCGCAGCGCGAGCGCCAGGTTGACAGCCGTCGTCGATTTTCCGACGCCGCCCTTTCCCGAAGCAACGGCGATGATTTGTTTGACATCGCGAATACCATGAAGCTGCGCATGCCCGCCTGCCCCCCGGCTCAGCGGGGGCGCTTCTTGAGCGACCGGACGGGAAGGTGGACGGTCCGCGGTCAAGGTAACAGTTACGCTTTTTACGCCCGGCACAGTCGCTGCAGCGCGTTCGGCCCTCTCTCGAAGCGGCTCCAGGTCCCTCGCACGCTCGGGCCGCGTGGCGATGGAGAAGTAAACCTTGCCATCATGGATGACGACTTCCGACACCAGATTGAGGCTAACGATGTCGCCCCTGCCCTCTGGCCCTGGCACATTGCGGAGTTCGGCAAGGATCTGTTCTTTGGTCGGTTTTGCGCTCATTTGGGACTCTGATTTGCGCGGAATGAGGCAAGTGTCAAATTTTTGGCACTCGCGTTTTGACCACAAAGCTTGGTTCGTAAGTTACACTGAACTCGAGTCATACCTATGTTTATGCTTGCGTCCGTTACGAACGCTTAAGCCTCCGCCCGGTTCAAATTTCAAGACAAGACATTAGGGCGATCTTGGCCTCCACACAATGCAGAGCGATGCTTGCTCCGGTGAAAGTTTTTGCGAACAGCCCCGTTCATCGACTTTCTGAGGGTGGGACAAAGGCGCCGCAGCACCCGCCCCTGACTGGATATATGCGATTACACAGTTAAGACTGGAGATCCATACAGTGCGCCAAGCTGTGGAAAACGCTTGTCTTTAACGTTATCGGGCCCATGGCAGGATTGGGTCCGCCGCTGTTTTATGACCTTTCGCCATAATATGATGCCGAAAAAACGATAAAGACACAGTTCAGGTTAGTGGCCATAATGTGGCGGCCTTGGGGGGCAAGTCTGCTGAACAAGCTGCTTGCGGAAGCGTTGTGTAATCGACGCGCCGGATCAGCATGCGTTTGTGGGACTTTCGTGTGGGATACAGCACCCGGCACAGGAGCTGAGGAGTTCGCCTATGGCGATTGCTACTAGAAGGCCGGGTTTTTCCTGGATGTGGTTTTTGCTTCTTTCCGGTCTAAGCATTCTCTCCTGGATTTCCACCTATACAGGTATCATGGAGCTGATTGCCGCTTCGACGGGTGCAGTCGGAATGCTTCCGCGCATCGCCGTCGCATTTGCAGTGTTCATGCTGCAACTGATGATCCTGTATGTGCTCGACGCACTTTTCTCTGTGCAGTTGAGATGGTGGCTCTGGCCGTTCTATATCGTCGGCTACACGATCCTGTTTCTCATTTCCGTTGGCTTCGCCTTCGGCTTTTACTGGAAATATCTGGAGGCCGGCAGTGTTACAACCGCCTCGGCGGAAGCTTCACTGCGCGAAGTTCAGCAAACGCTCCAATTGGGAACGACTCGACTTGAGCAGATGCAGTCGACCTTCACGACACTGGCCCAGATATCAGCCGAGAAGGCTGAACGCGAGAGGACCGTCGGGCGGACCTGTCCAGGCAGCCCTCCTGGCGACGGGCCGCGACGCCGGCTTCGTGACGCGGACGCGGAGCGCTTCCAATTCGCCAATCAATATACAGCCTCTCGGGTAGAAGAGGTAAAACGCGACATCGCCGCCGTCACCGACGACCTTCAAAAGATCCGCACGAACGACCCTGTGACCATCGACGCGGAAGGATCACGCCGGACCTATATCAGCGAACTCAACCGACGTCTCGGTCTTGGCGCTACACGGTTTAACGCCTTGCGGACTGATCCTCAGCTTCTGCAGCTCCGCGATGAATTTGCCGTACGAGCGGCTCAGGGCAGCTTTCCGAACGATCGAGGCGGAACGTTTCTCTGCCCCGATCCGCAGCTCCAGACGGCTCTGAACGGGGTGATCCGCGCGATCAATGAGCTACCCGAGCTCAGCCCGCCGCTGCTGCGCGCCTATGAAGGATCGGAAGCTGTGATAGAAGCGTTCCGGAGGCTTACCAATAGCAGCCTGACGGCCTGGGACGAAATCACCGCGAGTATCCAGAACGGTATTTCGGCCATCGGGGTCGGATCGGCAGCACCTCCTACTCCTCCCGCGATCAATGGTCTTGCCGAACGGGACTATATCCCGCTGATCATCGCGATCTTCGTCGATCTTTGCATCCTTCTGGTTTCGATCAACCGGCCGTTCGGTCCGTTTTTCGAGTTGTCGCGAAGCATGGACGCAGCCCGGCGCGGCGGCATGAACGAATATCTCGAAACATTTTACAAGGTCTTTCAGGACCAGTTCGACCCTGCAAGAAAGCCAACGGCAGCCGATGTCATCGCCCCGATCCAGGACGTTGTGTTCGACCATAAGGGGCGCTATTACGCGGCGGTGCCGCTCGATTTCCGCGAGGAAGATTACATGAAGTGGCTCGAACGGCGAACAGGACCTGCGCAGGCCGAGTCGATTTTTCGCGCCACATCGGAACGCCCGCTCGAAGAGTCTCGCTATATCACCAGCATTTTTGCTACACTGGAGGGAAGCGGGTTCGTCGATCTGATCGACGCCGCTGATGATAGACTCGACGTTACCATCATCAAGCAGAAGCTTGATCAGCAGGGCAGCGTCTACGGTCAAGCCGAT
The DNA here is from genome assembly GCA_964451735.1 of uncultured Hyphomicrobiaceae bacterium. Classification (GTDB taxonomy): domain Bacteria; phylum Pseudomonadota; class Alphaproteobacteria; order Rhizobiales; family Rhodomicrobiaceae; genus JAHQVI01. The sequence continues at coordinate 5,379 of CAYVJO010000167.1, forward strand.
GCATTCCGGCTTTACCGCTTCCGCCGCCAGGCCTGGGCACAGATCCTGATCCAGTCTGTTGGCAGCAGCGCCGCGAGGAGCGAGCGAGCCGCGCGACGAAAAGACAAGGAAGGACGCTGGGAGAAGCCGGCACAACAGATACCATCGCAACAAGGTTCCTACCGGGGCGAAGCGAAAGCGGTCGAGAGGGAAGAACCCAAACGCGCCATTACGGATGAAGTCAGCAGACGGCCCGCCCTGGAAGATCAAACAAAGGACGCGGATAGCGATACCGACCCTGATCCTGATCAATATAGCCCGCCCCGATTTAACGGCCGTCCGGCAAAACATGACACGGAAGGCGAGAAACCTGCGCGCGATCCGGTTAAGACGGCGGACAAATAAAGCCGGCTGCCGCTCTAGGGGACGATACGCGCGGCTTCAATTTGCGCATCATCAATCGTTCCTTAACTCTAACCGGCTTATTTGAATGGACCAGTAGCGGCATAGTCGGGCAGCCGCTCCAATCCATTATATGGGATCGATAACCTATGGGGTTTCTTTCCGCCTTCAACAAAAAACAACCGGGCAATCGTGAGCAGTGCGTAGACCGGCTCTCCACTCTGATCGGTGCCTATCTGGAGCGGCTGGAGATTCGCGGCGCTTCACTTGAAGAGCGGTCATTGACGCTCCTTGCGCGTTCGCCATCATCGGCCGTTGCGAGAGCGCTGGCGGGACAGGCGCGAGGACTGGAGCGCCAGCAAATATCGGTGCGCCTGATCTTCGCACGGCTTGCCCCCTTCGAACTCCTGGCCGAATTGGCCTCGGCGCTCAACCTGACCGGGCCTCGCGACAGCACGGCTACGCCTGTGAGGCTCATCAGAACGCCCTCTT
>CAYVJO010000167.1:6261-6642 GCA_964451735.1 uncultured Hyphomicrobiaceae bacterium
TCTTTACTCAACGCACATGAGCAGCTTGCGCTTGGCTCATCCTCGTGCTGGACCGGCGACATGATGAAGCGCTCCGAGGACAATCGCAACGGGCTGGACATTTGGGAAGAGGACGCGCCGGGATCTGTTCGTCTGGCGGAACTGGCGTTCAATGCAATTTGGGCAATCGCCAAGCCCGTACCTGCTCGCATTCTATCCGGCAAAAACGATCCGTATACTGCGCGAATGTCCTTGAACCCGGCCATGGCGGCGGCCGGTCTCGCCTCGGAAAGCGTATTGCGACGGCCGAACCAGTCTCCCGCGACACGTCATTGACGTGCTCATTATTCCAGCATCGGATTTGCCCGAAAACCGCTGCGCACTTTTCGGTCCGATGCGCTT
>CAYVJO010000168.1:0-6609 GCA_964451735.1 uncultured Hyphomicrobiaceae bacterium
TGAGTTGACCCAGCGCCCGCTTCATCATGCCTCTAATCTTGGATGTCAGCCTGCAAGAATCAGCGTCCGCGATCAAAGTACGCGGTGGGGTTCTTGCTCAACAACCGGAACGATAAGCTATTCGTGGCGCCTGATTTTTGCGCCCCACTACGTCCTTGACTATGTAGCTGCTCATGAAGTTGCGCATCTGCGCGAAATGAACCACGGACCGCGTTTCTGGAGGCTTGTCAGGGAAACCATGCCCGATATGCAAAAAGCGCGGAATTGGCTCAAGCATAATGGCGCCGAACTTCATCGATTTGGCGCATCGACTTGAAATCCTTATTAGCGCGACTTGAATCCCTCCGCCTCAGCAGTTCAAAGTCATTTAAATCAAAACCTCCCCGCAACTTCGCTTCGCTTGCTCTCGCGATCGCCCTACTTAAAGACGAAAGCGAAGCATCGCTATGCAGCCAACCCTGCTCAACCCCATTTTTGAAATGCTGATTCGCTTTTCGATTTCGCCCCAACGCCAAACAACGGACCTAACGCCGTTCCGATGAGGGCGAAGACAAGACGTGTCGCTAGGACAAAGGCAAGAAGTACAAGTTTATCACCGCTCAAGATGATATCTGTCCAAACAAGGTAATTATTTGAAAGGCCTAGACTGGAGAGGTAAGGCGGAAGTTGCTGCGCCCACTCTATGAGTTGACGCATGACGCCTGGAAGCTCGATAGCTGTCGCAGCGAAAGCTATTGCACCTACAATCAGCGTAAAAATAAACATAAAAGATGACCAGAGGACGCGCATTGTTCGCTCTCTTTCGAATAGTAAAATGCGAAGCTGTTCGCAGCAGAAGCCTGTATCTTTTGTCGCTATGTCATCATTGTGGCTGATAGGATCAATACCGGCCACCCGCATCTTCTGCCCGTACCGAGATGCGTTGACAAGTCCCACCGAATAAGAGGCAATTTCATAATATGAATGAGGCATACCTCCCTTATTTTATATGGCGTCAATAAGCAGCGGAAGACCTCCACAAGCCTTTAGCCTATAAGGGCATCAATAAGGATGCCGACCATAGCACAAACAGGTCATAGCTCTCCATGCATCTACCGCATCTTGTGACAACGATCGCAATCGGCGTTATTGCGGGATGGCTGGCCGGCCTCGTAACGCGCGGCAGGGGCCTTGGTCTGATCGGTAACATTCTGGTCGCGCTGCCTAGCGCTTTTGTCGGCGTTTATCTAATTGCCGGAGATGGTCTGCGCACAGGGCTGGCCGAAACGGCGCTGGCGGCTTTTCTCAGCGCATTTGCGGTCCTGGCCCTAATCGGATGGATACGCCGTTAACCAGCCTGCACGCAATCCGCAAAAGTGGGAACCTGCTTATCGATAAAATTTTTCTAAAACAAAAAGTTAAAGCACTGTTCTGAGACCATCACTACGGATCAGTCTCCAGCGCATCGGACCGAAAAGTGCGCAGCGGTTTTCGGGCAAATCCGATGCTGGAAGCAATATATATAGCGCCACAGCCGATTCTGATTAAAAGTACGGCGCTCTTGTGCACGGATCGCCTAACAAGCACCCTCTTTCGCAGCTGCGAAATCGTCAGTATGATCGAAACGGTAAGACCGTATCTTGGCTGTCGCCGATCTGTGCGAGGAAGACCCATGAGCGAATGGCAGGCAAAAAGAGACACTCCCTGGCTGATCAGAACTTATGCCGGCCATTCGACCGCTGCCGAGTCCAATGCGCTTTACCGAAAGAATTTGGCGAAGGGGCAGACCGGACTGTCGGTAGCCTTCGACCTGCCGACCCAGACCGGTTACGACCCTGACCATCCCTTGGCGCGTGGCGAAGTGGGCAAGGTCGGGGTACCGATCTCACATATTGGCGATATGCGCGCCCTGTTCGATGGCATCCCGCTCGCCAGCATGAATACGTCGATGACGATTAACGCCACGGCCGCCTGGCTGCTCGCGCTCTATGTCGCTGTCGCAGATGAGCAAGGCGCGCTGCGCCATTCGCTGACTGGGACAGTACAAAACGATATTATCAAGGAATATCTCTCGCGCGGGACTTATGTGTTCCCGCCCGGGCCTTCGATGCGTCTGATCAAGGACGTCGTCGTCTATGCCTATCGCGAAATCCCGAAATGGAACCCGACAAATGTCTGTTCCTACCACTTGCAGGAGGCCGGCGCGACCCCTGTGCAGGAACTGGCATATGCCCTCGCAATAGCCATTTCGGTTCTCGACGAGGTCAAGGCGTCCGGGGAGGTCGATGAAAAGGATTTTCCGCAGGTCGTCGGGCGCATATCCTTCTTCGTCAATTCCGGTGTGCGTTTCCTGACCGAAATATGCAAGATGCGGGCTTTCGTCGATCTTTGGGATGAAATCTGCCGCGATCGTTATGGGGTTACCGATGATAAACTTCGCCGCTTCCGCTACGGCGTTCAGGTCAACAGTCTGGGTCTGACAGAGCAGCAGCCGGAAAACAATGTCTATCGGATCTTGCTGGAAATGCTCGCTGTTGTCCTGTCGAAAAAAGCGCGCGCCCGCGCCGTGCAGCTACCCGCCTGGAACGAGGCTCTCGGACTGCCGCGCCCATGGGACCAGCAGTGGTCTTTGCGCATGCAACAGATCGTCGCCTATGAGACCGATCTTCTTGAATACGGAGATGTCTTCGAGGGATCGCCCGTCATCGAAGAGAAGGTGGAGCAGCTCAAGCGTGAAGCGAGGTCCGAGCTTGAGCGAATCGAGGCGATGGGCGGCGCGGTCGCGGCAGTCGAGTCGAGCTATATGAAACAGCGTTTGGTGGAGTCCAACACGGCGCGGCTGCGCGCGATTGAAACGGGCGAGTTGGTCGTGGTAGGCGTTAACCGTTGGACGGAAACCGAAGCCACGCCTTTGTCCGCGGGCGAAGATAACGGCATTCTTACAGTGCCCGAATGGGTTGAGCGCGAGCAGGTGGAAAAGATCAAGGCATGGCGCAGCAGCCGCGATGCGGAAAAGGCGCAGCGCGCGCTTGCCGAGTTGAAGCACGCCGCCCAGCAGGGGCATAACATTATGGAGCCCTCGATCTCTTGCGCTATTGCCGGCGTCACGACCGGGGAATGGGGAGAGACCTTGCGCGCTGTTTTCGGAGAATACCGCGCACCGACCGGTGTTGGAAAAGTGCTTGCGGTTTCCGGGGAAGGGCTCGATGCGGTGCGGGCGCAGGTCGAGCGTGTCTCGTCATTGCTGGGACGGCGGATCAAACTGCTCGTCGGCAAGCCCGGACTCGACGGCCATTCGAATGGGGCCGAGCAGATCGCAGTTCGGGCGCGCGATTGCGGCATGGAAGTGGTTTACGAAGGTATCCGCCTGACCCCTGCCGAAATCGTCAACGCGGCTTTGGAGGAAGGCGTTCATGTCGTCGGCCTGTCGATCCTCTCGGGCAGCCATGTGCCGCTTGTGCGTGAGGTGCTCGACCGTATGCGCGCAACAGGCCTGGAGGATATTCCCGTTGTTGTGGGGGGCATCATTCCAAGTGAGGATGAAAAGCTGCTCAAAGCAGCAGGCGTTGCCGCCGTCTACACGCCGAAAGACTTCCAAATCAATGAAATAATGCGGGAAATCGTGTGTCTTATCGATCCTGAAACCCGCGCTGCCTGATCTCCCGATGCTGGAGGAAGCATTTCAGCCACAGAAAACCACTTAATGTTTCGTCCCCGGCTCACCAGCTAAAATTATGGAATTTTTAAGCAATCTTCACCTTGCGCGTTTTCTTGCAAATCACGCATAGTTTTAAAAAAAAGCGGCACGGGGGCGGACCGTAGCTGCAGTTCTTGAAATCGAGGGGGCCTATGCTGTCCGAACTTGCTTTTCGGGCACAGCTTGTTATTCGTGAGCAGCGCGAACTATTCGACTATTGGCGCGCCTGTGCACGAGATAACCAATTGCCATCGCGGGCCAGCATCAATCCGGCTGCGATCCCTTCCCTGCTGCCCGGCGTCAGCATACTTGATGCGGGGAAAAAGCCGGAGCACATCATTTACCGTTTGGCTGGAACCCGGCTTCGAGACATTTTCGGCAGGGAGGTGACAGGACGATCAGTGTTCGATCTCGAATTCGGCGACAAGCGTAATTACTGGCTTACGGTCTACCGGAAGGTGATCGATGAGGGCGTGCCCATGCAAGGCGCCATAAAGGGGCCTGTCGCCGACCGCGATCATGTCGTTTTGTTCTGGATGCGTTTGCCCCTATCGGATGACGACGTGACTGTGAACAAGATCCTCTGCTATGATATTACATTGCCTGTGAGCGTCGCTTACGAGTTGGATAGCGCTAGCGACACACGGAAGAACACTGGTTGACCTTCACTCCAATAGATGTCTGGAGTGGCTGTGACTAGGCGCGCCGCAAATCGTGAAGCCGCGCTGTTTCCGCTTTCAGGGCTTCGTGCAAAGCCAAATGCCGGTTGAGTTCATAAGCCCAGTCACGCCGAGCGCTTCTCTGACGCTCGATACGCAAAGCCTTGGAAATCAGCGCAATGATCTTGATGGTGCCTTCTGCGGAGTAATCTTTTAGCTCCGATGGCCACAAACCAATCAGCCTGGGTAATTCCAGTTCCCGGTCAAAGTTCTTCCTTTGCCGAGGGCTATCGGGCAGGCCGTTATATTCTGAGCGTTTTTTCGGAGCGTATGTCTTATTTCTATGGATCATGGAAACCCCGTATGGTCGATATACGGAGTGTTGCATGACTTGATAAGGCGGGGATAAGTTCTGCAGTATGCCTTGTATTGTATGTTAATAATACTTTATCGACATGATGATTCGTGCTGCCCAATCGATAATCTGATCATATTGAACCTCCAATCCGTTCTCGTGTGGCACAAGGGTCCATCCTTGGGTGCGCCCTCGTATCAGCCTTCGCAATAGAACAGGGCCGTCCGTGACGGAAACGAGACAATCAAGGCCGTGAGCATTGTCCATATCCTCGGGGCGGAAACGATTGGCGATCAGTACCGTCCCTGCCTCGAAATAACCAACGGAAGCATCGAGTTTCGCCGCGATCGGATTGTCGGCGGGGATATCCAGGTGGATGATAGAGGCTTGCTCTTGCTTGACGTTGCTCACGCGCCCTTGGTCGCCAATACGCCCGATAATCTGGATTTCGCTGCTCGACCGGGAACCGATCAAATCGGCCGGCTCAACTGACAGCGCGCGAGCGATTTTTTCCAGCCAATCGGTTGAGACGGTCATATTCGCCGTCTCCAGCCGCTGAACGGTTTGCGGCGTCGTATGGATTTTGTCCGCAAGTTCCTTGAGGGTCATGCCCCTCAGCTTACGAAATTCTCGGATTCTGGTTTGCATGTCTCGTACTCTTACTCTTTTTTCACTGTATACGAGATTTTTTACGATTGAATTATCCCCGCTTTTAACTTTTGGCGTAAATTTTATCGGTCACGGTAATAATGCGGTTTAGCCGCCCGTAAGGCTCCGAAGACACGCATCCAGAAACGTCACTCAAAAAATGGGGACATTGAATTCGATGGATTTCCCAACGTTTAGACAAAGCGCCTCCTTAAACAGAAATCTTTACGCCGTCATACCTTATATATCAATATATAGTAATCATATCCGAGTCTTAGTGGAACATTCTGTGTTCTCAGCCTTTCGGATCTCGATCCCAACCCTCCGCAAACGCGACCGCACTGGCTCCGTCGCATTGGCCCGCCAAACCGCTATGTATCTCGCCCATGTCACATTCGGCCTTACTTACAGTGAAGTCGGACGGTTGTTTTGCCGAGACCGAACGACAGTCGCCCATGCCTGTAGCGCAATCGAAGGGCTCAGGGATGATCCCTGCATGGATCGGACGCTATCCACCCTGGAGAACGCCCTCATCCTCTTTCATCCCCAAATGCCTAAGCGCTAGAGTCTACTTATTCCAAAAACAGAAAGTATTTTAACGAAAAATGAATGATAACAAAGTTTTGGCAATATTTCGGCGTTTGGCAGGCCGGAATTGCATCCTTTCACCGATTCCAAAGCAGGGCGCGATTGGTGGCGAGGCCTGCCAGTTTCAAATCTCCTCAAGCGCCGACTGCACGGGAAAGGGACCCGTTATTGCATCGGAAACCGTTCGTCGCTGGCTATCGGACGGTCTCATTGAGCCATGCGGCAATAACTTTCGTTTGTCGGCAGCGGGGCGCGCCTGGGTGAAAAGGCGGCTGTGTACGACGGATGATTTTCAGGCCCAGCATCAGGATCGGCGAATTCGCATGATCGACTACGAGGGCGCCAGGCGTCCTGCGGTAGTCAATGATGCAGAAAGTCCGCTTCGCTGGCTCGCAAGTCGAAAAAGCAAGGACGGCGCGCCGTTGCTTACACCTTACCAGCTGGAAGCCGGCGAGCGTTTGCGCGCGGATTATCAATTCGCTGGACTGACAGCAAGGGTGACGGCCAGTTGGAGCCCGACCGCTCAATGCCAGTCATCGGGCGGTGCCAATGACGCTGCCTCGCTTCAGGACAATGTCCTTGCCGCACGGCAGCGTGTTGTCAGGGCGATCGCGGCGGTTGGACCGGAGTTGAGTGGTATATTGATCGATGTGTGTTGCCATCTCAAAGGGCTCGAAGAGGCG
>CAYVJO010000169.1:0-6588 GCA_964451735.1 uncultured Hyphomicrobiaceae bacterium
GTGGGGGTTCAAGTCCCTCCGCCCGCACCATGTATATCCTTGCGCTTACCTTGAGGAAAGCTTTAGCAAAGCGAAAATTTTCGGAAGTCATATTTCCCATGCAAATCAAAGAAACCCTCTCTGAAGGCCTTAAGCGCGAGTTGAAAGTTGTCATCGGCGCGGATGAGTTGAACAAACGCCTAGACGCCAAGCTCGACGATCTCAAAGATAAGGTCAAGATTTCGGGCTTTCGCCCCGGCAAGGTTCCGCTAAGCCATCTAAAAAAAGTGTATGGCCGCTCCATCATGACCGAAGTCGTGCAGCAGGCGGTCGCCGAGACCAGCTCTCAGGCGATTACCGATCGCAACGAGCGTCCCGCCTTCCAGCCCGACATCAAGCTGCCCCAGGACGAAAAAACGGTATCAAAGGTTGTCGATGGCGATGAAGACCTTGAATATACAATGTCATTTGAGGTTTTGCCGCAGATCGAGCTGACCGATCTCAAACAGATCAAAATAGAGCGCCCCCACGCCGATATCACGGACGAAGCTTTGAACAAGGCGCTGGAAAGGCTTCGCAACGCGAATGTCGTCTATGAAGCCAAGGATGCCCCCGCACGAGAGGGTGACCGGCTGACAATCGATTTTGTTGGCAAAATCGACGGTGTGCCGTTCGATGGCGGTAAGGGGGAAAACATCGATATCATCCTTGGCCGAGGCGGCTTCATTCCCGGTTTCGAAGATGGGCTGACGGGCGCCAGCAGAGCCGAGACGCGCACGATTACAGCGTCTTTCCCGGAAAATTATCAGGCCCCCCAACTTGCGAGCAAAGATGCCGAATTTGACGTATTCGTGAAGGAGGTCGCGGCGCCGCGCGTTCCAGAACTGGATGATGAATTCGCCAAATCTCTAGGACTGGATTCGTTTGCCAAACTTAAAGATGTCTTGCGTGAACAGATCTCCAAGGAATATGCGCAGGCATCCCGGCAAAAAGCCAAGCGGGCACTTCTGGACGCTCTCAACGATGCTCATCATTTCGACCTGCCGGAATCTCTTGTGGAGAATGAGTTCAAATCAATATGGCAAGAGGTTACGCAACAGCTTGAACGAGCGAAAAAAAGTTTCGAGGACGAGGGCAGCAGCGAAGACAAGGCGCGCAAGGACTATCGCGAGATGGCCGAACGCCGGGTTCGTCTTGGCCTCATACTATCCGAAATTGGGACACGAAATGAAATTTCGATCACCGATGAAGAGGTTCGCCGTGCGATCATTCAAAGAGCACAGCAGTTTCCCGGCCAGGAGCGTCAGGTCGTTAATTTTTACATGAACAATTCCGACGCTCAGATCGAGCTGAGAATGCCGATATTTGAGGATAAGGTAGTGGATTTTACCTTGGAGCTCGCGGATGTTACGGACAAGGCCGTTACACCAGAGGAGCTGTTCGCGCTTGATGACGACGATCACGGCCACCACGTACACGGCCCAGATTGCGATCATGACCATAATCACGCGCATGGCCACAAGCACGGTTGATATTGCTCGCGGGTGCAAACGAAATTGTGAACGACCATGCGTCGGAGCGGCGCAGCCATCGAGGCAGACTGCACATTATATTCATAGCTAAAGTCTGGTATGCGCCGCTTTGGCTAGGCTTTCATTAATACGAATCATGCAGCCTTCCAGACCAATGTCTCAAGGGCGTTATTCACCAATCGGAGCGATATATGCGGGACCCAGTGGATCATTACATGGCTCTTGTGCCGATGGTCGTCGAACAGACCAACCGCGGCGAGCGGGCCTACGATATATTTTCGCGTTTGCTCAAAGAGCGCATCATTTTCGTAACCGGTCCCATAGAAGATCAGATGGCGTCCCTCATTGTGGCTCAGCTTCTCTACGCCGAAGCTGAAAATCCCAAGAAAGAGATTGCTATGTACATCAACTCCCCTGGAGGCGTTGTGACATCCGGCATGGCGATTTACGATACGATGCAGTTCATCCGTCCGCCGGTCGCGACGCTATGCGTCGGGCAAGCCGCTTCGATGGGTTCGTTGCTGCTTTGCGCGGGTGAGCCAGGAATGCGCTATGCTTTGCCACATTCGCGTATCATGGTTCATCAGCCCTCGGGAGGATTTCAGGGTCAGGCGAGCGATATTGAGCGTCACGCAAAAGAAATACTCTCAATCCGTCAGAGGCTGAACGAAGTCTACGCCAAGCATACGGGCCAGCCGGTTCAAGCGATCGCGGATGCGCTGGAGCGTGACAATTTCATGACTTCCGAGGCAGCCAAGGAGTTTGGCATCGTGGACGAGGTCTTGTTGAAGCGGGCCTTACCCGAGGAAGGTAAGTAGCGCGGCGCCAGGACGGGTTGACTATTCGCTCGAATGGTGCGGAGAATGGAAGTAAGTTCGAATTGAGTGTAAACCATGTTTTGAATTTTTTTTCAGAGAGCTGAAGCCTCACTTCGCAATTGGAGGTTTCTTGTAATCCCAGGCACGGGAGCGTTTCGGTTGGTCTTCAGGAGTGCGTATTTGTTTATGGTGCGTTCCGATTGGATATCCCCGTCCTCCGACTGCCGGACTCGGCCCCGAATCCGGCAAATGCCCACAATTAGAAAAATCTTGATGATTAATCGAATAGCATACAGCCCAGGTCGCCGTGCGCCCGCAGGCGGGCGACTGACGATAAGGAGTTTATACGTGACGGCAAACCGTGTGAACTGGGCGATGTCCACCGGAAAGACTGAGGTAGGCGAATGACCAAAGTGAGCGGCAACGATACGAAGAATACTCTTTACTGCTCCTTTTGCGGCAAGAGCCAGCACGAGGTGCGTAAGCTCATCGCGGGACCAACCGTGTTCATCTGCGACGAATGTGTCGAGTTGTGCATGGATATTATTCGCGAGGAAAACAAGAATTCTTACGTCAAATCACGCGACGGAGTACCAACACCTTCGGAAATCTGCCGTATTCTGGATGATTACGTCATTGGCCAGAGCCATGCCAAGAAGGTGCTCTCCGTTGCTGTCCACAACCATTACAAGCGGATCAACCACGCCAGTAAGAATAACGATGTCGAACTCGCCAAATCGAATATCCTCCTGATAGGTCCAACTGGCTGCGGCAAAACGCTTCTTGCCCAGACGCTTGCCCGCATTCTTGACGTTCCGTTCACAATGGCCGACGCCACTACGTTGACCGAAGCCGGCTATGTAGGCGAAGATGTCGAAAATATAATCCTCAAGCTCCTTCAATCTGCCGATTACAACGTCGAGCGCGCCCAACGCGGCATCGTCTATATCGACGAGGTCGATAAGATCAGCCGCAAATCTGACAATCCGTCGATCACGAGGGACGTATCTGGCGAGGGTGTTCAGCAGGCTCTCCTTAAGATCATGGAGGGAACGGTCGCAAGCGTTCCTCCTCAAGGTGGCCGTAAACACCCGCAGCAGGAATTCCTGCAGGTCGATACGACGAATATCCTGTTCATCTGCGGCGGCGCTTTCTCGGGGCTGGAAAAGATCATCGCCCAACGCGGCAGAACAACCGCTATCGGCTTCGGCGCGGAGGTTCAATCACTCGACGACCGGCGCACCGGCGATGTGTTGCGTCAGGTTGAGCCGGAGGATTTGCTCAAATTCGGCCTCATACCCGAATTCATCGGCCGTCTCCCCGTGATCGCTACCCTCGAAGATTTGGACGAAGGCGCTCTCATCCAGATTTTGAGAGAGCCGAAAAACGCGCTTTTGAAACAATATCAGCGGTTGTTCGATATGGAAGATGTCCGTCTGACGCTATCGGAAGAGGCGCTCGGATCGATCGCGAAAAAAGCAATCGAACGCAAAACAGGCGCGCGCGGATTGCGTTCGATCATGGAAGGCATTCTCCTGGAAAGCATGTACGAGCTACCTAGCCTCAAAGGTGTCGAGGAAATCGTGATCAGTCCCGAAGTCGTTGAGGGCAAGGCGAAACCTCTCCGCATCTACTCCGAGCGGGCAGGCGAGTCGAGCGCCTGACCTTGTTACGCGCCCCGCTGAATATGGCCTAATGCATAGGGGTTTGAGGTAGCTTGATTTCATGTGTCGATATCGCCACTTAATAATTGGTTTGAAAGGCCATAAAGCCTTGTATCCTGCTGGACAAAAGACTGACTTGGCGTGTCCAGATTTTGAAACCCGGCTGTTCATAATACAGACAGGCGCTAGACTATAAATTGAGCGGTGAAGCCATTCTTGGGAGCCCCGGATGACAGATAATAATACGCTAACCGTTGAAAGCCACGGAAACGCCGAGGTTTTTCCGGTTTTGCCGCTACGAGACATTGTGGTTTTTCCCTATATGATCGTGCCGCTTTTCGTCGGCCGCGAAAAATCCATCAACGCGCTCGATGAAGTCATGCGGACGGACAAGCAGATACTTCTCGTCGCCCAGAAAAACGCCGCCGATGATGAACCTGAAGCCGACGCAATTTATTCAATGGGCACTTTGGCTTCGGTCTTGCAACTTTTGAAGCTGCCGGACGGCACGGTGAAAGTGCTTGTTGAAGGTACAGCGCGCGCGAATATCAAGCGCCTCACCTCCAACGAGGCGTTCTTCGAGGCAGAGACCGAGCGCGTTGAGGAAAAAATCGGCGCACGCGATGAAATCGAAGCGCTTGCTCGCTCTACCGTGGCCCAATTCGAGAGCTACGTTAAGCTCAATAAAAAGATATCTCCTGAAGTCCTGGGAACGGTTTCCCAGATCGAAGATTATTCTAAGCTGGCCGACACTATTGCTTCCCATCTCGCAGTAAAGATTTCCGAGAAGCAGGAAATTCTCGAAATCATGACAGTTTCAGAACGCCTTGAGCGCGTTTACATGCAGATGGAAAGCGAAATTTCGGTTTTACAGGTCGAAAAGAAGATCCGTAGCCGAGTCAAGCGCCAGATGGAGAAGACCCAACGCGAATATTATCTGAACGAACAGATGAAAGCGATTCAAAAGGAGTTGGGCGACGGCGACGAACGGGACGATATTGCGGAATTCGAAGACAAGATTGAAAAGACAAAGCTTTCCAAGGAAGCGCGAGAAAAAGCACTTGGTGAAGTTAAGAAACTGCGTCAAATGAGCCCCATGTCCGCCGAGGCGACAGTGGTGCGCAATTATCTCGACTGGATTTTATCGATCCCGTGGGGTGTTAAGGGCAAGGTCAAAACCGAACTGAGTGAGGCGCAAGAGACGCTCGACGCGGATCATTACGGTCTTGAGAAAGTCAAGGAGCGTATCGTCGAATATCTCGCCGTTCAAAAGCGCACGAACGCGATGAAAGGGCCGATACTTTGCCTTGTCGGGCCACCAGGCGTCGGCAAAACCTCTCTTGGCAAGTCCATCGCCAAGGCGACAGGCCGTGAATTTGTGCGCATGTCGCTTGGCGGCGTTCGAGACGAGGCAGAAATTCGCGGCCACAGACGCACCTATATCGGCTCGATGCCGGGTAAGGTGATCCAGTCAATGCGCAAAGCCAAGAAGGTCAATCCGCTATTTCTTCTCGACGAAATCGACAAGATGGGATCCGATTTCCGCGGCGATCCTGCCTCTGCGCTTCTGGAGGTGCTGGACCCGGAACAGAATAACGAGTTCAACGATCATTATCTGGAAGTGGATTACGATCTGTCGAATGTGATGTTCGTGACAACCGCTAATACGCTCGACATTCCGCCTGCACTGATGGACCGCATGGAGATCATCCGAATTGCAGGCTACACGGAGACAGAGAAGCTTGAGATCGCCAAGCTCCACCTGATTCCATCACAGCGCGAGAACCACGCGCTCAAGCCTGAAGAGTGGTCCGTCAGCGACGACGCTCTCACGGAACTGATCCGCCGTTACACGCGTGAAGCCGGTGTGAGGAACCTAGAACGCGAGATCGCCAAACTGGCACGCAAAGCGGTCAAGGAAATCGAAGGCGGCAACAGGCCGCAGGTCGAAGTTACCTCTGCTAATCTGGCCGAGTTTTTGGGCGTTCCGAAATATCGCTATGGACAGATCGAGCTTGACGACCAGGTCGGCGTAGTAACTGGGCTGGCTTGGACGGAAGTAGGCGGTGATCTTTTGACAATCGAAGGCGTGATGATGCCGGGTAAGGGCAAGATGTCCGTAACAGGCAATCTGCGCGATGTCATGAAAGAGTCAATCCAGGCTGCAAACGCCTTTGTGCGGTCCCGAGCGGTTGATTTTGGCATCGAGCCGCCTCTTTTCGAGCGCAAAGACATCCACGTTCACGTTCCGGAAGGCGCAACACCCAAGGACGGACCGTCGGCTGGTGTTGCTATGGTCACCGCGATCGTTTCGATCATGAACGGCATCCCGGTTCGCAAGGATGTGGCAATGACGGGCGAAATTACGCTTCGCGGGCGCGTTCTACCGATCGGCGGCTTGAAGGAAAAGCTACTGGCTGCACTGCGCGGCGGGATTACGACGGTCATTATTCCCGAGGAGAACGCAAAAGACCTGGCTGATATACCAGAAGGCGTAAAAAATCAGCTCAGCATCTTGCCCGTATCGCGTATGGAGCAGGTTATCGAGATTGCACTGAGTCGGAAGCCCGAGCCGATTGAGTGGGACGAAGCGCA
>CAYVJO010000170.1:0-6577 GCA_964451735.1 uncultured Hyphomicrobiaceae bacterium
ATCCTCCACTTCTCGTTAACCCCGATTTGTCTCGTGAATGCTGATGCCGGACAATTAGTATATGATTGCATCTTGGCCATCATTATGGTGGCAAAGATGCGCGGATTGGACGGGTGGAACGAGGTTTTGTTCCGTTATGTGAACCTTGAGGGGCGGCTTCCGGCGCGGCATCCGCTTCGGCTGATTCGCGAGATCGTCATTGCCGCCTCGGACCTTCTGCAGTTTATTTTATCTGTACTTCGCAGTTTTGCCTACTTTCATCCCGTGTGCAACGACAACACAACATCTCGCCTGGAGTCTTATCGAATACAACCCAAAAAGTTTCTAGAGTTCACTCAGCATATTTTTCTTAACTATTACAAGATATTTCGAAAAGTCCAGTGTCAGACTCTACGCTACATTCACCATGGGTGAATTCCGTTTGCATTGATAATTTCAGCAAATAATCCCCATAACCGCTTTTATTCAGAGCCGACGCCCTATTCTGAAGATCTTGACGGCTTATCCACCCTTGACGCCAGGCTATTTCTTCTAGACATGCTATTTTCATACCCTGACGTTTCTCGATTGTGCGGACGAATTCGCTAGCGTCTATAAGCGAGTCGCAGGTGCCAGTATCGAGCCAAGCATAGCCCCGTCCCAAAATTTCAACACTGAGCGACCGCCTTGCGAGATAGGCTCTGTTGACGTCTGTTATTTCCAATTCATTTCGCCAGGATGGACGCACCGCAGCTGCGATATCCAGCACGTCGTTGTCATAAAAATATAAGCCTGTCACTGCGTAATGTGACTTGGGCTGGCGAGGTTTCTCTTCGATATTGATCGCATTCCCCTGTGTGTCGAAGTTTACCACCCCATACCTTTGCGGATCCGAGACCCAATAACCGAATATTGTTGAACCGCTGGCGCGGTCGACAGCGCGCTTGAGGATGTCCTGAAAGCCATGCCCGTAGAAGATATTATCGCCGAGAACGAGAGCAACACGGCCATCGCCAACAAAAGTTTTTCCGATTACAAAAGCTTGTGCGAGGCCATCGGGTTGGGGCTGAATTGCGTAACTTAGTTCTAAGCCCCATTCGGTACCATCCCCAAGCAGCTTGCGGAAAGCTGCAGCGTCCTGGGGCGTCGTTATAACCAAAATCTCGCGAATGCCTGCAAGCATGAGCACGCTTAGCGGATAATAAATCATTGGTTTGTCGAAGACCGGCAGTAGCTGTTTAGAGACAGCAATGGTCAAAGGATAAAGGCGAGATCCGCTTCCCCCTGCAAGAACAATTCCCTTCATGATGTAGCTATTTCTTTGGCTTCAAGGCGGAGCTGATCCATCGTGTCGGCGAGAGCAGCCTGCCATATGCGGGGACGAATATGAAAAATGGTTTCAACTTTCTTCATATCCAGGAGCGAGTTTTGTGGACGCGCGGCGGCGGCATTAAAGTCTACAGTTGTAATAGGACGGATCACTGGGGGCGGGCCCAGCCATGAAGCGCCGATTCGGAAAATTTCGCAGGCAAAACCGTACCAACTTGTCGGCGCTCCGCTATTGGAAAGATGATAGATACCCCAGCGATCGTCGCTATCGATGGTCTGAATGGCCATTTGGAGGATATGGTGGGTTAAGTCAAAGGCGGAGGTCGGCCTGGAGAACTGATCGTTAACAACGTTTAGTGCTTCACGTTTTCGGGCAATGCGAAGCATTGTAAGAAGAAAGTTAGCACCATAAGCGGAGTAAAGCCAAGATGTTCTAATTATAATATGCCGTTTATTCTCTGTTTTAATTGCTATTTCGCCATCCCTTTTGCTTCGACCATATTCATTAACAGGATTTGTATCATCAGTTTCACACCAGGATAATTGATTTTTACCATCAAAAACATAGTCTGTTGATATGTGGACAATAGGAATATTAAGTTTTGCTGTTGCCTTGGCTAGCAATCCTGCGCCGTCCCTGTTTATGGCATAGGCAAGATCCCGATCTCTTTCCGCTTTATCCACTAGGGTATATGCAGCGCAATTGATCACCAGATCAGGCCGCGTTCGTTCAATAAATGCATGGACTGCCGCAGCGTCTGTCAAATTCAATCTCGATTTCGAAGCTGCTATGATTGAGAAGCCTGCCGGTAACTGGCTGTCAAGGAATGCTTGTCCCAATTGTCCGGACGCGCCTGTGACAAGAATTTTCATGACGCGAGGCGCTCCATGCGGCCAAGCCTTTCACCGGAATATCTATGCTTGGTGATATCTCGCCACCAGAACTCATGACGTATGTACCAGTCGATCGTCTGGGTCAGACCGGCGCGGAAATTGCGCGATGGCTCCCACCCGATTTCGTTTCTAAGTTTGGATGAGTCGATAGCATATCGAAGATCATGTCCCGGGCGGTCCGGGACCGATCGGATTTTATCAGCGTGCGGAGCGCCAGAAGGAAAGCGATTGTCCATGGTCTCGCAGATCGAGTTGATCACGTCGATATTACTCCACTCCTCATTCCCGCCAATTAAATAGCGCTCACCAATGCGCCCCTCTTCCAGGATTTTCCAGAGCGCGGCTGCATGATCATCAACATGAAGCCAGTCTCTAATATTGTCGCCCTTACCGTAAACCGGAAGCGTTTGATCTGTTCGTGCGCGGATGATCATTAACGGGATCAATTTTTCAGGAAATTGCCACGGACCATAATTGTTTGAGCAGTTCGATCCAATGACGGGTAATCCGAACGTCGTGCCCCATGCGAACACCAAATGATCGGCGGAGGCTTTTGACGCGGAATAAGGAGAGGTAGGCCGATAGGGCATGTTTTCGGTAAATCCATGCGTGTCGAAGTCAAGAGAACCGAAAACCTCGTCCGTTGAAACATGAAGCAAGCGGAATTTGGCTCTTTGAACGCTCGTCAGACGGCCGAAATGGGCCCGTAAAACCTCCAGGAGGCTGAATGTGCCGAGAATATTGGTGCGAACGAATTCAGCTGGCCCATCAATGGAACGATCGACATGCGTTTCCGCAGCAAGGTGGATGACAGCGTCAGGACAATGCCGGTCGAAAAGCGCGCTAAGTCGCTCCGTATTGCAGATGTCAGCCTCTTCGAACCAATACCGGGCGCTGAGGGATACCTCCTCCAGGGCTTCGGGCATAGCCGCGTAGGTCAACTTATCGACGTTGACGATCTCATGTCCGGTTTTCCGGATACCATGACGAATGACAGCCGAGCCAATGAAGCCGCAACCTCCTGTTATCAAGACTTTCATTAGGCGGCCACTCCACTTTCATGCTGGGAGAATTGAAAAGGCGAGATTATTTCGCGAAGCATGGGAAGGACGGCGTCCTTGGGCGATAGGACGGCTTTGTCAGATGTGACTGGCCAGGGGATGCGAAGCGAAGGATCGTCCCAGTAGATGCCCCGGTCACAGTCCTTGGAATAAGGCGCGCTAACCTTGTAAGCTATTTCCGTTAGTGGACGGAGCGTGGCGAAGCCATGGGCGAAGCCTTCCGCTATGAACAGTTGGAGAGCGTTCTCCGCGCTGAGTTCGATACTGACATGTTTGCCGTATGTCGGCGAGCCTTGGCGGATATCCACCGCTACGTCCAGAATAGCGCCCCGAACGACGCGGACCAGCTTCGCCTGAGCATAAGGCGGTATTTGGAAGTGCAGGCCTCGAACCGTTCCAGTTCCGGTCGAGAGTGAAAGATTATCTTGGACAAAACTGGTGCCAACACCATGCTTGGCCAATTCGGAAGCGTTGTATGTCTCGCAGAAAAATCCACGCATATCATAATGCCGCGTTGGCTCTATGAGGTATAAGCCAGCAATGTCGAATGTGCGGATCTTCATTTGAGCGCCTCAATAAGGGGTTGTTCGGCGGTCCACAATTCCACCGAGCTCTTGTTCATATGGAGCAGCAAATGCGTCCAGTGCGCGATGCCAGTCGAAAAAACCTAATTTCGCGGCTGTAGAAAGCGCTCTCAGTCTTGTTTTTTGAATGAAGAATGAGAGGCCGTTCAGTTTCTTTCGCAGGTCCCGCTTGCGCCATTTATAGGCAATCACCAGAGCTGCTTTCCGATGACGTTCGTTGAAAAGAGTCTTCGATGCCTGAAGAATCCTTATGTTCTGATGGAGCGTGAGAATGTTCGAAGCGCTGAGCTGATTTGGCGCGCCGCTCATGTAGAAGCAGACCGGGTCGTGAAGCCGCACCAGTTTTCCTGTGGATGTCATCCGGAGCGCGAGCGCGAAATCCTGACAGGAAATCAGGCTTTCGGGCAAAGGCAGGGCGGCTTTAGCGGTTCCCGTCCGGTAAATGGCCCGGGATGTTGTAAAGTCCATGGATTCAATTAAATGCAGGATAGCGTCCGTATGGACGAAAGTGCGTCGATCACATGGCGCGGGAGCATCGAGCGCATCCCATGACAAAGGCTCGGGCCCGTAATCGATTGCGCCTCCATAGGCGATCGTTGCACCTTCACGCTCAGCTGCCTGCAGTAGATAACGGGTCGAACCCCCGATGAGAGGGTCGTCGCTGTCGCATAGCCGTATCCAAGGAGCTTGCGCCAAGCGAATGATGCGGTTGAGGGCAGCGTAAACCCCGCGGTTGCCTTGTGCGACAAGGGTTGTGCATCGGTTGGTTTCAGCAAAGCTTCGGCACAAATCGAGCGAGCCGTCGCTCGAACCATCGTCGATAATGACGATATGACCGCCAGTATCCTCTTGCTCCCTACGTATACTTTCCAGGACGCTCGGGAGGAAAGCGGCCTTGTTATAGGATGTCAGCAGATAGGAGACTTCGCTCATCACACACCATCTGAACCTTGCCCGGCGACACGTATCGCTGAGCAGCTCGGCTTCGCGGAGGTTTAGCCGAAATGAGGCGCTTCACCCGCGAACGATGAGATTCAGATAGCGCTAGGATTGAATTTTTGGCAACTTAAAATTGATAAAATTCGTAATTACACGTAAAAGTTTAAACAGCTTCGCGCTCGCTTTGTGCATATTGTATGTCGTAAAGCCTCGTATAAACCCCGCCAAGCGCGAGAAGCTCGCGATGGGTACCGCTCTCGGCGATTTGCCCGTTGTCGATCACATGAATTCGGTCGGCATTGAGAACGGTTGCAAGGCGATGCGCAATGACTACGGTGGTGCGCCGTTCGGTAAGTTGACCGAGGGCGCGTTGGATCGCTCGTTCGGACTCGCTGTCTAGAGCGATCGAGATCCTCTGGCGCTGTCCGCCCGAAAGCTGCCCGCCCAGCTCGCCGACTTGCGTATCGTAGCCACCGGGAAGGCCCTCGATGAAAGGATGCGCGTAAGCGGCTTTCGCGGCCTCGACGATCGCGTCTTCATCTGCATTTTCTACGCCAGCGGCAATATTCTGGCGGATCGTACCATCGAAAAGGAAAACATCCTGGCTGACGAGCGCAATCGTGTTGCGCAGCGAGCCAACCGGTACATCGCGCAGATCCTGTCCATCGATCAGGATCGCGCCTGAATTCGGGTCCCAGAAGCGCAGTATGAGATTCATGATTGTCGTCTTGCCGCTCCCAGACAGTCCGACCAGCGCCGTTGTCTTGCCGGGCTCGACCGTCAAGTTCAAGTCGCGCAGAACCGGAGTTCGCGGCTTATACCCGAACGAGACTTTCTCGAAGCGGATTTCCCCGGCCTTGACCTGAAGCGGTCTCGCATCCGCTTTGTCGATCAGCGCCGGTTTCGTATCGATCAGATCGAACATCATCTGAACGCCGATACAGGCCTGCCCGAGACGAACCTGAAGCCGTGCAAGACGCCGCGCAGGCTCATAGGACATCAGCAAGGCGGTGATGAATGAGAAGAATTCGCCCGGCGTTTCATTGTAGGTCAAGCTCCGCCAGCCTGCATAAAAGATCACGCCCGCGACGGCGAACCCGCCAAGTGTGTCGATCATCGGATTGACGCCGGCATTGACGGCGACAACCTTGTTATTGACCCGCTCGACCGCATGGATCGACTCGTCCATGCGCTTCTGCATGGCGGGCTCGAGCGTGAAGGCTTTTACGACCCGGATACCCTGCGCCGTCTCTCGCATGGTCTTTACAATATTGCCGAAGGACATGACCTCTTTCGTCATGACCTTGCGGACACGCTTGACGAGTTGTTTTTGCACGAGGATGCCGATCGGCGCGCCTAGTGCACAGATTGCAAACATAACCGGCTGCTGTATGACCATGACGCAAACCAGACCGATCAGTGTAATCATATCGCGGCCGAGGCTGGTGGCGAGAAGATTGATCGCATCGCGTGTTGCCTGCGCGTTCATCGTAATGCGCGTGATCAGGTCGTTCGACTGGTAGCGTTGATAAAATTCGAGATCCTGACCGAGCAGATGCGAAAACATCTTGCTTTGGGTTTCAGCGACCATGCGGTTGCCGATGCGGGCAAGGATGACGTCCTGGAAATAGGACGCTGCGCCTTTTGCCGTGAAGATGCCGATGACAATGGCGGGGAGCCACACCAGCGCTTCAGGCTGGCGGTCCACGAAAATGAGATTGACGACGTCCTTCATCAGCCAGGCGCTGAGGGCTGTCGCCCCAGACACCACGAACATGAAAAAGAACGCCA
>CAYVJO010000171.1:0-4144 GCA_964451735.1 uncultured Hyphomicrobiaceae bacterium
CCCGTGGCCGGATTTTACGCCGCCGTTGACATCTGGCCATGGACCCCTCGACACTTACGGCCGCGGTCAAGCCGCTCGCGCGCCGGGGACTGTTGGCGGTCGAGCCCGACCCAGAAGACCGCCGTTCGCGGCGTCTGCGGATCACGCCCGATGGCGTTGCGCTGATGCGTCAGGCTGTTGAGATTTGGCGCAAAACCCATATCGAGGTCGAGGCGCCTCTGGGGGAAGGAATGGCCGAGGCGCTGCGCAAAGGACTGGCGGCGATCGAGCAGCGACCGCCAACGTCACCTGTGGAAACTGCGTAAAAAAATCGACGATTGTTATCGATATTGCTGAGCAACCCTAAGCATTAATATAATTAAAAATAAAGTATACGAAAATAAGAGAAGGCGTATTCTGAGAATTATTCGCTTATTTAAGCCGACTTATAAAGTATCGCGTAAGGGTTTTCCATAAAGCTCAAGTCTGTGTCCGACCAGCTCGTAGCCTAGCTCGCGTGCGACGCGCTCCTGAAGCTTTTCAATTTCTTCATTCTTGAATTCGATTACTTGGCCCGACTCTGTGTCGATGAGGTGATCATGATGCTCCTTGCGCACGCGTTCGTAGCGCGCTCGGCCGCTATCCCCGAAATCGTGACGGTCAATTATGCCCTCGGTTTCGAACAACCGGACAGTGCGATAAACAGTGGATAATGAAATCCGGTCATCCACTTGGTGTGCGCGCCGGTAAACCTCCTCGACATCAGGATGATCCGTCGCGGAGGATAACACGCGCGCGATCACGGCGCGCTGCTTGGTCATGCGCAATCCGCGTTCGGCGCATAAGGTTTCGATTTTCGATATGGCTTTTTCCGGTTTTGTCATGGCGTCTTTTGACGTCACTGCATTGAGGTTCGATAGGAATATTTACAGATGTCGGCGCTGCACGAGGATGCAAATGTTTCGATCGAACCGCGAATTGCAAAGTGTTCCACTGGAGCGTTTGAATTTGACATCTATACATCAGTCCGACGCCACGGGGGCGCAAATGCCAATTTCTTCCATTCCCTTGGACAGGACGATAGGGGGCTTCCTGCGCCAAGTCCAGATTTGCCGCGCCTAATAACACGGATTCACGCAAAAGCCCTTCGTAATCCTCGCTATTTGCAGCCATCGACAATAGCAAACTTCATAATCAACGCATCCTCGGGGCCCGCAGGTGTTGGATAATAGCGAGGTCTCAAGCCGGCGCGCTCGAAACCAAGACGCTCATAAAGCTGGCGAGCTGCCATGTTGCCGACCCCGACTTCCAGATAAAGCTCGGCAATTTTGCGATGTGACAGCTCGGCGATAAGCCTTCGAAGCAGAGCCGACGCGACCCCTGTTCGGCGGTCTTCACGCGCAACGCCCAGAGTCAGAATTTCCGCTTCGGCATCCGCACAGCTTGCAAGCACGAGTCCGGCCGCGCGATCCTCCCGCCAAGCGGTCAGGCCCAGATGCGCCGAACTGGCCGAGAAACGGCGGAAATCATCCTGACCCCAGCAGCTATCGAAGCATTGTGCATGGAGATCCGCGATGATGCACGCGGTATCCGCATGAAAAGGCGCAACAAGAACCGTGCACTGATTATTGTGCTCGGGCAAGGATTTTTGCGAATTGGGGCTTGGCATCGGGTGAACGAAGATAGAGCGGGTTGGTGGCGTGATGAAGCCCATGCGGAGTGGCTGCAAGCATGGCTAGATCGGCGGCATCGGGCAGGAGATCCGGCTCCAGGGCAGTTATGCGACGTCCCGGGCGTTCGGCTTCCAGCGCAATAGAAGCGCTTCCGCTTCCGGTCAGGAGCGTGATGTCCTCAGCGAGCAAGATCGCTACGGCCTCGGCATTGGACAGGAGCTTCGGTTCGCCAGCCGGCGCGCCGGATGCGTTGAAAGATTGAAGATACACCTCGCCGCGCCTTGCGTCCTGCGCGATAGCAAAGCGCTCGTTCAACTTAGCGGACGTCCGCCGGCGTATGAAACCAGCGGCCATGACTTCAAGGCTCGTCGCGCCCGCAGCCGGTACGCCTGTGGCAAGCGCAAGCCCCCGCGCAGCTGCAATCCCGGCCCTCACCCCTGTAAAGCTGCCCGGCCCGATGGTGACCGCGATCAGGCTAAGGCTATGAAAATCGCATCCAGCTTGGGTCATGACGGAGGCTATCATCGGAAAGATCACTTCGGCGTGACCGCGCGTCATAGGCTCGAAACGGCCAATTGGTGCAAGAGCGCCTCTTGGCAAAATCGCCGCTGAGCAAGCCGCCATGCTGGTGTCGATCGAAAGAATGGCCATACGGGCAAATTACTCCGGAAGCTGAAAAAAAACGAAAGGCTTGCGCAGGCGACATACGCTCGTGGTTCGACGGAATCATTTGCATCCCAGTGCAGCGCCCTCATTTGCAAATATTTCCGTCATAAGAGCCACCAGCTCAATATTTGTTTCTAAAGCGTGATCC
Organism: uncultured Hyphomicrobiaceae bacterium; assembly: GCA_964451735.1. Taxonomy (GTDB): domain Bacteria; phylum Pseudomonadota; class Alphaproteobacteria; order Rhizobiales; family Rhodomicrobiaceae; genus JAHQVI01. Next base: position 2,467 of record CAYVJO010000171.1, read on the forward strand.
GCAAAAGTGGAGATCGGTTTTGCAAAAAGATTATGGCAAAATAAAAAGTTAGAGTCCCGCCCTGAGTCCATCAGTACGGATCAGGCACTAGTGGAGCGAATTTGACATTTGAGCCCCGCTCGCCGCAGACGCATCATTCAAATGTCAAATTCGCTCCAGTAGAGCATCAAAGGATTTTCGCTATCTCATCGAAGCTTAGGCGCGGCGACCTGGGGAAGAGGGCCGAGGCGTCTCCATAGCCGAGCGAGCAAAGGAAATTCGATTTGATCTGGCCGCCGGGGAAGAATTCTGCATCAACGCCAGCATTATCGAAGCCGGACATGGGACCCGTGTCGAGCCCGAGAGCGCGCGCTGCGATGATGAAATAAGCACCTTGCAGCGAGCTGTTTCGAAAAGCGGTTTCCTCGATTTTTCGGTCGTCGCCCTCGAACCAGCTCCGCGCGCCAGGATTATGCGGGAATGTCTTTGACAGCATTTCGAAGAATTTGAGGTCGTACCCGATAATAGCGCAGACGGGCGCTGATAGGGTTTTGGTTCGATTTCCCTCGCTCAAATGAGGCGCTAGCCGATGTTTCGCTGCCGCGGACTGAATGAAGATGATTCGGGCCGGCAAAGTGTTCGCGCTTGTTGGCCCTATCAACGTGATTTCGACGAGACGACGCAGCGTCTCCTCTTCAATGGGTTTGTCGAGCCAGGCGTTGTGCGTGCGGGCTTCCAGGAAAATCTGACCGAGCGCATCGGTGGAGATCGGCTCTCCCATGATCACCTCATTGTCTTGAAAGGGTTATGCATTAAACAGCGCGGACTTCCTGGACTTCGGGAATAAAGTGACGAAGCAGATTCTCGATTCCATGCCGCAGCGTTGCCGTCGAGGATGGACATCCGGCGCATGCTCCGCGCATGTGGAGATAGACGACGCCTTGCTCATAGCCATGAAAAACGATGTCACCGCCATCCTGGGCGACAGCAGGGCGCACGCGCGTATCGAGCAGTTCCTTTATCGTTTGCACGATCTCGGTGTCTTCGCCCGAGTCGCCAGCCGAATTATGCCCGTCGCCGTCGCCCGCGGGAGAGTCCGTCACTGCGGGCGCGCCAGAGAGAAAATGCTCCATGATCGCCCCAAGCAGAGCCGGTTTCAAATGCTGCCACTCGCCGGAACTTTTCGTGACTGAGATGAAATCGCTGCCGAGAAACACGCCGGCAACGCCATCGATTTCAAAAAGCCGGGCTGCCAAAGGCGATGCATCCTGAGCCGCGGCGCGGTCGCGGAAGTCCCGGGCTGTGCCTGGCAGGACCTGCTCGCCAGGGATGAATTTCAAGGTCGCAGGGTTCGGCGTGGCTTCGGTCTGAATAAACATGGCAGGCCTCATATGGAGCGCGACTTTATGGCCCGCTCTTCGATCGGAATTTAGAATTATTCTACGAATATACTAATGCCATTGAACTCGAAAGTTCAAGAGCCTGTCCGAAATGCGTTTATTCAGCCTATGCCATCGCCTCTATTTCCTTAAGCGTCAAAGAGCCAGGGATGACCGTAATCGGGATAGGAAACGATCCTGCATGCTTACCGCCGGCCAGAAGCGATACCAGCGGTCCCGGCCCCGATTTGTCTATTGAAGCGCCGAGCACGAGCACCCCGATATCTGGGTCATTGTAGATCAACTCGCCTATTTGCTCC
>CAYVJO010000171.1:4154-6484 GCA_964451735.1 uncultured Hyphomicrobiaceae bacterium
TTCGAACTCCTCGGGTTCGATATCCTCATAACCCCAATTTTTCAGCTTGCGGCCATATAGCCGGAAAACCGCCTTTGCTTTCGCTTGGGCTTCCTCGCGATAGGCGTCGGCGACGCCGATCCAATGCTGGAAATCGGTTGGCTCGATGACAAATAGCAGCGCAAGTCCGCCATTTGTTCGCCGGGCGCGGCGGGCGGCATAAGCAAGCGCCAACTCCGATTCTGGAGACTCATCTACGACAACAAGAAATTTGCGCCGGTGCCCTTCTTCGAAAACCGTCCGGATCTTACGGTCTGGCATGGCTTTTCTCTCAAAATGTCAAAGACGAAAAAACGTTAGTTTCGAAGAAAGCCTACTATGTCTTTAATGACTCGCAAATGTCCTTCGGCGATCTCGCCAGCGCGATCCGCGCCGCGTTTGAGAGTGCCATCAATATACACCCGATCCTCCATGATCCGTTGCATGGATGCAGCGATCGGCGAAAGTCTTTCAACCGAAAGATCGACCAGCGCCGTTTTGAACTTGGAGAATTGGGCTCCGCCATAGTCCCTAAGCACATCCTCTTTGCTTATCTGGCAGAGCGCTGCATAAATTCCAACGAGATTATCCGCCTCGGGCCGCTCCTTGAGCCCGGCGATTTCTGTTGGCAACGGTTCCGGGTCCGTTTTGGCCTTCTTGAACTTTCTCGCGATTTCATCGGAGCCATCGGTCAGATTGATGCGGCTCATATCGGACGGGTCGGACTTGCTCATCTTCTTGGTGCCATCGCGCAACGACATGACACGCGTGGCTGGGCCGGAGATCAGCGGTTCGGGTAGAGGGAAGAAGCCTTCGGGGAAGCCGTTCGCCTCGCAGCTTTCGGCAAAATCTTTGTTGAATTTCTGAGAAATGTCACGCGCCAGCTCCAGATGCTGCTTCTGGTCGTCGCCGACAGGCACGTGAGTGCCGCGATAGAGAAGGATGTCCGCCGCCATGAGACAGGGATAGGCGAACAAGCCGACCGAGGCATTTTCGCGGTCCTTGCCGGCCTTCTCCTTGAATTGGGTCATCCGGTTCAGCCAGCCCATCCGTGCGACGCAGTTGAAAATCCACGCCAACTCCGCATGTCCCGAGACCTGGCTCTGATTGAAAATGATATGCTTTTCCGGATCGATCCCGGCGGCTATAAAGGCGGCCGCGACTTCGCGCGTGCTTTGGCGCAGCTCATCTGGCTCCTGCCACACGGTAATAGCGTGCATATCGACGACGCAGAACAGGCACGGCGCCTCTTTCTGCAATTCGACGAATTTCACGATAGCTCCGAGATAGTTACCCAGATGCAGATTGCCTGTCGGCTGCACGCCGGAAAAGACGCGTTTTTCGAGTTTCATGGAAAACCTCCGCTTTGCGGCTTATCGCGCGGGACGCGGAAAGGCGCAAGAGGGCTTTCGAAGTCTTTGGGTGGATTTTCAAAAGCGGTTCCGGCTCGGGATGCTGCGTAGAGGCCGGCTATCCCCGCTTCATGGCCGCCCAGATCGATCTTGCGTTGAAAGCGCCCGTGAGTTGCGCCAAGCCAAAGTAGATGAGGCCCCCAAACGCGATCAACAAGGCAAGCGCCGGTATTTGAACCGCCACTCCATTGGCTGGCGCGAAAAACGCTTCGAGCGGAATGGACGCTCCCCATAAAGACAGCCCCATGACGACGCTCGCGAAAGCGATGAGAGCGCCCCTGCGTTTGAGGGCGGCATCCGGTTGGAAATGCTTGCGGCGAATAAGCGTTACGCCAAGCAGAATGGCGTTCGTCCATGCGGCTAGGCTGGTTGCGATGGCGATGCCGACATGGCCGATGACGAAAAACAGGCTTAGCGAACCCGTGACGTTCACCGCCACGCTGATACCGGCGTAAATCATTGGCGTGCGCGTATCCTCCCGGGCGAAAAACCCCGGCTGGAACACCTTGATCATAACAAAGGCGGGTAGTCCCGCGGCGAAAGCGGTCAGCGCCGCAGCGACCGCCTTTGTGTCGCCTGCGGAAAATGCGCCGCGCTCGAACAGGACCTGTATCATTGGCGTTGGCACGATGCACAGGGCGGCGGCGGCCGGCAAGGTTAGCAGCAAGGCGAATTCAAGCGCTCGATTATGGCTGTATATTGCAGCCGATCCATTGCCCGAACTCAGCTTTTGCGACAGATCCGGCAGCAGGACCACACCGATCGCTATGCCGACGATGCCAAGCGGCAATTGGTTGAGGCGGTCAGCGTAATAAAGATAGGACACCGCGCCAGCCTGAAGCGAAGCGATCATAGTGCCTATGAAAATCATCCCGACGATTCCAGTGAATGTCGCTTCCG
>CAYVJO010000172.1:0-1638 GCA_964451735.1 uncultured Hyphomicrobiaceae bacterium
CGCAATAATGCGGGCGTAACAGCTGTTTCTTCCTTAGCGAGAATATCAACGATTTGAACAAAAACGGATTCTTTTCCATCCTCTACGGCTTTGGCCTGAGCGCTTTCCAAGTTCTCGGCAGCCTTCTCGAAGCTTTGCTTTTCTTCCTCAAAAGCTGCGACCGCATTCTGAAATTCCTGCGCATTCGTAGGCGCATCGCCGCCGGCTGACGATACATCCTTTCCGTTCAAAACGTTTAAGCTCGTTCCCACACCGTCCGCAGCAAACATTTTGCCTCCTTCGGATCGCTATCAATATGGATCCAGCGACAATCGGTTACGGTAAATTTTCGCAATCCGGATTAAAAATCAAACTGGAACACCCTGTAATCAACTTTGGATGTTAATGTAATACTTTGTGCTTGCCTAGCCCATTTAAAGATTTGTTGGGGTTGGTTTTAGCATCACGTCAAGTTCCTCTTTCCATAACAGAAAAAGATTTCATGGGCTTGACATGTTGAAGGACTAGATTTAGAACTTATAGTGAACATTTCTGCCTCGCTCCGCTCGTTCGTATCCACTTGCAGCACATGTGGATAACAGCCACGGGGCGCTGCAAGCGCTATAGGGCACATCAAGTCCACGATTAATATGGTGTCCGACTCATTTGGAGCTGAGAGGCGATCATGGCCGGTTCGGTAAATAAAGTCATTCTTGTCGGGAATCTTGGCGCGGATCCCGAAATCCGCCGTACGCAGGACGGCCGCCCGATATGCAACTTGCGGCTAGCAACTTCCGAGAGCTGGCGCGACAAAAGCTCGGGCGAGCGCCGTGAGAAGACGGAATGGCATCGTGTTGTCATCTTCAGTGAACCCTTATGTAAAGTCGCAGAGCAATATCTTCGCAAGGGCTCTAAAGTTTATATTGAGGGCCAGTTGCAAACCCGAAAATGGGAAGATCAGTCAGGCCAGGAGCGCTACAGCACAGAAGTCGTTCTGCAAGGTTACAACGCTACGATGACAATGCTTGACGGCCGTAGCGGCGTCTCTGAAGGAGGGGCGCCTGGCTTTCACGACGACGCGTCCCCATATGCTAGCGGCAAGGATCGGCGTTCTGGCGGCAGCCGTCAGCAAGGGGACACAGGCAGTTTCGATAAAGACCTGGATGATGAAATCCCGTTCTAATGGAAAGGCCGGTTCGTCGCTGAAATTTACTTCGGTCGCAGCGATAGACCCGAATTTTGATGTTTGTATCCCAAACAGGGCTTCCTGCTATGATTGCGAGCATTGTTGACGGTGTCTATAATGGGAAAAAATTCAAACCTTTGAATTTGCGAGACCGCGAAATGATGCGGGCCGCATCGATTTAAACTTTCCGGTAGAGATACGTTGACGGAACGATCAGACAAACCCGGCACGGGCGACAATAATAGCGGGTCCGACATACGCCCGATTTCCATCACTCAGGAGATGAAGCGCTCCTATCTCGATTACGCCATGAGCGTCATCGTATCGCGCGCGCTTCCGGATGTCCGGGATGGGCTAAAACCCGTGCACCGGCGTATCCTCTATTCGATGCACGAAAATGGCTATGAATGGAATAAGCCATACCGTAAATCAGCCCGTATCGTCGGCGACGTCATTGGTAAATATCACCCGCA
>CAYVJO010000172.1:1648-6474 GCA_964451735.1 uncultured Hyphomicrobiaceae bacterium
CATGGCGACACGGCGGTATATGACGCGCTTGTTCGCATGGCGCAGACTTTCTCGATGCGCCTTCCGCTCATTGATGGGCAGGGCAATTTCGGTTCCGTCGATGGCGACCCACCCGCGGCCATGCGCTATACCGAAGTTCGGCTGCAAAAAGTCTCTGCAACCCTGCTCGACGATCTCGACAAGGAAACGGTTGATTTCCAGGACAATTACGACAATTCCGAGCGCGAACCCGTCGTCTTGCCCGCCCGCTATCCGAATTTACTCGTAAATGGCGCTGGCGGCATCGCCGTTGGGATGGCGACAAACATTCCGCCGCACAATCTCGGCGAGGTTATCGACGCGTGCATAGCTTATCTCGACAATCCCGCAATCACGATCGAGGAACTGATCGAGATCGTGCCAGGTCCGGATTTTCCCACAGGCGGCATGATACTGGGCCGCGCCGGAATTCGCTCCGCTTATCACAAGGGGCGTGGGTCCGTCGTCATGCGAGGCCGGGTCCATGTCGAGACGATTAGGAAGGACCGCGAGGCGCTGATCGTCACGGAAATTCCCTACCAGGTGAACAAAGCGACAATGATCGAGCGGATCGCCGAACTGGTAAGGGAAAAGCGCGTCGAGGGGATTTCCGATGTGCGGGACGAAAGCGACCGGCAGGGATACCGCGTTGTGATCGAGTTGCGCCGGGATGCTGTGCCGGATGTCGTGCTCAACCAGCTTTACCGCTTTACGGCGTTGCAAAGCTCATTCGGCGCAAACATGGTGGCATTGAATGGTGGGAGGCCCGAAGTCCTCAACCTGAAAGACATGATACTGGCCTTCGCGCAATTTCGTGAAATCGTTGTCTCCAGGCGCACGAAATTCCTGCTCACCAAGGCGCGCGACCGTGCTCACGTCTTGGCAGGGCTCGCCATTGCCGTCGCCAATATCGATGAGGTCATCAAGCTGATCCGGAGCGCGCCCGACCCGGCTGCCGCCAGAGAGCAGCTCATTGATCGCGATTGGCCAGCCTCGGATGTAGCGCATTATATCATGCTCATCGACGACCCCCGGCATCGGGTCAATGAAGACGGGACTTATCGCCTCTCCGAAACCCAGGCGCGCGCCATTCTCGACCTGCGCCTTCAGCGTCTGACTGCGCTTGGGCGGGACGAAATCGGCGACGAGATGCGCCAGCTCGGTGAAAACATCAAGGACTATCTAGATATACTGCGTTCACGTGAACGCATTGTTGCCATCGTCAAGGATGAGCTGACGGCGGTGCGCGGTGAGTTCGCCACGCCTCGGCGCACCGAGATCCTCGACGTCGATGGTGACGTTGACGACGAAGACCTGATTCAGCGTGAGGAGATGGTCGTCACAGTCAGCCATCGCGGCTATATTAAGCGTGTGCCGCTCTCCACCTATCGGGCGCAGCGCCGTGGCGGCAAGGGACGCGCGGGCATGTCAACGCGCGAGGACGATTTCGTTACCCGCCTTTTCATCGCCAACACGCACACCCCGCTCCTCTTTTTCTCGTCCCGCGGCATGGTCTACAAGATGAAGGTCTGGCGGCTTCCGCTCGCCGCGCCGCAGTCGCGCGGGAAAGCCCTAATCAACCTTCTGCCGCTTCAGCAGGATGAGTGGATCACCACAATCATGCCACTACCCGAGGATGAAAGCACCTGGGCGAGCCTCAATGTAATGTTCGCCACATCCCGGGGCGATGTACGGCGCAACGACCTCTCCGATTTCGTCGAGGTGCGCCAGAACGGCAAGATTGCCATGAAGCTCGACGAGGGTGTGGCGATCATTGGCGTCGATATATGCACCGAAAATGGCAATGTCCTGCTGACGACCGCAAGTGGTCAATCGATCCGGTTCCCCGTTTCCGATGTTCGTGTGTTCAAGGGGCGCGAATCGACCGGTGTGCGCGGCATCCGCCTCGAAGGTGAGGATAGCGTCATCTCTATGGCTATCCTGCGCCATGTCGGGGCGAGCCCTGCCGAACGCATTGCTTATCTGAAGCAGGCGAACGCCATCCGGCGCGCCGCGACAGGGGACCGTCCACTATCCGAGGACTCCGAGCTGCCAAGCGAGGACGCTGAGGATGCTGCCGAGGTCGAGACCAACACCGAGCTGACCCCCGAACGCTACGCCAAGCTGGGCGCCGATGAGCAATTCGTCCTCACCATTTCCGAAAACGGTTTTGGCAAGCGTACCAGTGCCTATGAATATCGTGTTTCCGGGCGTGGCGGTAAAGGCATCATGGGCATGATCGTCAATGAGCGGAACGGAAAGCTCGTCGCGTCTTTTCCCGTTGAGGATAGCGATCAGATTATGCTGGTGACAAATGGCGGCCAGATGATCCGCTGCCCCGTTGACGGAATATCCATCGTTGGGCGCTCCACACAGGGCGTACGTATCTTCCATACGGGCGATGGCGAGCGCGTGGTTTCCGTCCGTTCGGTGCCCGACTATGGCAATGGGAACGGCCATGCGGCTGGCGATATTGAGGATGAGGGCAGTGGCGACAGCGACAATATTGGCGACCCGAATGGAGAGGACTGAACGGTCCAGCAGCCTTCAAACCCATAGGCGCGCACAGTTGCAGCTCGATGATGAGATATTCGGATGAGCGTTGAGCTGTACGCCGGATTTATTGCTGCCTGTATCATCCTCTCAGTGACGCCGGGGCCGAATATGTCGCTTTTTCTCGCCAATGGCTCAGCCCACGGCGTTCCGGCAGCTCTATCGACGGTCGCGGGTACGGCGACTGGCAATTCGCTGCTTGTCTTTATCGCCACAGCAGGGATGAGCGCCGCCGTGATGATCATGGCGGAATGGTTCGACTGGGTGCGCTGGGCTGGCGCGATCTATCTGGTCTGGCTCGGAATTCAACAGCTCCGGCTCTGCGCAAATCCTGACGGAGCCGCGCATGCGCTCCCGCCCTCACGGGGACGCTGTTATTGGCAAGGGCTGGCCGTTTCGCTCTCCAATCCGAAAGTGGTTCTGTTCCTCGGCGCGCTTTTCCCGCAATTTCTCGACCAAGGCGCTTCCTGGCCACTTGCGTTTCAACTTGCTATTCTCGGCGCAAGTTTCATAACCGTGACGACTTTGATCGACGGCGCATTCGCCTTTGCCGCAGGATCGGCCCAATCCTGGTTCAATCGAAAGCGTCAACGCGCCGCGAACGGATTGAGCGGGCTCTTGCTAATTGGCGGCGGCGTTTATCTGGCTACGATGCGCAGGGCTTAACTTGCGCAGAATAGGCGCCATGGAGTTTCGCGCATGTCCATCAAGGTTTTCTATCCCGGCAGTTTCGATCCTGTCACTTTCGGCCATATCGACCTTATCGCTCGCGCAGCCCGCCTGTTCGGTGCGGTTACCGTTGGTATTGGCGTTCACCACGCCAAGAAAACGCTGCTATCGGCGGATGAGCGTCAGGCCCTGCTGCAAGATGCTGTCGGCGCGCTCCCGGAGCGGGACCGCATCTGGATAGCGACATTTGATGGTCTCGTGGTGGACGCGGCGCTCTCGGCGGGCTCCAGCGCGATTTTGCGCGGCCTCCGCGATGGGGCGGATTTCGATTATGAGATGCAGATGGCCGGAATGAATGGAGCTATGGCGGCCGGGCTCGATACGGTGTTTCTGCCCGCTGCTAGCGAACACAGGCATATTGCCGCCACTTTCGTCCGTCAAATCGCACAGATGGGAGGCGACATATCCGCCTTCGCGCCGCCAGCCGTCGCCGACAAGCTCAAGCAAAAGCTGGCTTTTTCTGCCCTGTCTTAAAGCCGGGATTGCGTGAGATTAGGAGTGATCCGGATGCATGTGCGTATGATTGTTCAGTAATACCGGCTTTAGCCCCGCCTCCGGGCGAGGACCACATTTTTTCTCATCTCGCCCTCATTGTTCGTCAGCCCTCGGAGATAAGACCGAATGAAACGTTTCCTTTTCGTCATCCTTGCCATTTTTTCGCTACAAAGCCCTGTTCACGCCGCCAGTGACGCGAATACTGTCTATCTGGAGCTCAAAACCGGCCGTGTGACCATTGCTCTTCGCCCCGATCTGGCGCCGCAACATGTCGAGCGCTTCAAGAAGCTTACGAAGGAAGGCTTCTATGATGGCTTGAAATTCCACCGCGTGATAACTGGCTTCATGGCACAGACCGGCGATCCGACCGGTACGGGAACGGGTGGTTCGAGCTATCCTGATCTGCCCGCCGAATTCTCAAGTGAGCCGTTCAAGCGCGGCACGCTCGGGGCCGCCCGCACGAGCGATCCGAACACTGCCAACAGCCAGTTCTTCATATGTTTCGAAGCAGCAGCGCATCTGAATGGTCAGTATACGGTCTTTGGAGAGGTTGTCGATGGCATGGAACACGTTGACAAGATTAAGAAAGGCCAGGGGCAGGGCGGGGAGGTCTTCAATCCCGATACGATCGTAAAAATGCAACTCGCCTCGGACGCGAAATAGCACCGACATCGACAATACCAGGAAGGCAAGCCTATGGTTGATATCAAAGACCCGGAAAACACTCTGATCATGGAGTTGACGCATGGCCGCGTGGTCATCCAACTCATGCCCGAAGTCGCCCCCAACCATGTCGCCCGCATCAAGGAACTTGCGCGCGAAGGGTTTTATGACGGGATCGTGTTTCACCGCGTGATCGATGGCTTTATGGCTCAGACTGGCGATCCCACTGGCACCGGTATGGGGGGATCCGGCAAGAAGCTGAAAGCCGAATTCAACAAGGTGCCGCATGATCGCGGTGTCTGTTCGATGGCCCGCTCCAACGATCCCAACAGCGGCGACAGCCAGTTCTTCATCTGTTTCGAGGATGC
>CAYVJO010000173.1:0-835 GCA_964451735.1 uncultured Hyphomicrobiaceae bacterium
CGGGCGTCGAATGACGGACCTTGGCGATAATGGCGTCCACCTTATGCCCCGGGAGCTGACCGCCTTCGCCGGGCTTGGCCCCTTGAACGATCTTGATCTGCATCATGTCCGAATTGACGAGATATTCCGTCGTTACGCCGAAGCGGCCTGAGGCGACCTGCTTAATCGCAGAGCGCATATTGTCGCCATTTGGCATGCGCTGATAGCGGTCGGCCTCTTCGCCGCCTTCGCCCGTGTTCGACTTGCCGCCGATCCGGTTCATGGCGATGGCTAGCGTGGTATGCGCCTCGCGGCTTATCGAGCCGAAGGACATGGCACCGGTGGCAAACCGCTTGACTATCGCGGCTGCGTCCTCAACCTCCTCTATAGGGACCGGAGCCTTGCCGATCTCATCGGCGTTCTTGATCCGGAAAAGGCCGCGCAAGGTCATGAGCTGTTCGCTCTGATCGTTCACGATTTGCGAAAATTCGCGGAATTTCTCAGGTAGGTTGGCGCGAACTGCGTGTTGAAGACTGGCTACAGTTTCCGGCCGCCACATATGCGCTTCGCCGCGATGGCGATAGGCGTATTCGCCGCCAACTTCGAGCGCATTTCGCAGCGTTGGCACGTCGCTGAAAGCGAGACGGTGACGCTCGGCCGACTCTCGCGCGATTTCCTCAAGGCCAACGCCTTCGATCTGAGTATGCGTGCCAGTGAAATATTGATCTACGAAAGAGGATCTAAGTCCAACAGCGTCGAAGATTTGCGCACCGCAATAGGACTGATAGGTGGAGATGCCCATTTTGGACATGACCTTGAGGATGCCTTTGTTGACCGCCTTGATGAAGCGTTTCTT
>CAYVJO010000173.1:845-6455 GCA_964451735.1 uncultured Hyphomicrobiaceae bacterium
AACTCAGCGGTTCCTCGATTTCAGGCAACATCGCCTCGATGGTCTCAAAGGCTAGATAGGGATTGATGGCCTCCGCGCCATAGCCGGCAAGCGTGCAGAACTGGTGCACCTCGTGCGCCTCGCCTGTCTCCACGACGAGGCCGACGGAGGTGCGCAAACCTTTACGGATCAGATGGTGATGAACCGCCGAAGTGGCCAGAAGCGAAGGGATCGGAACCGCGTCTGGACCGACCGAGCGATCGGACAACACGATGATGTTGAACCCTTCGCGCACTGCCTGTTCGGCCTGATCGGTCAAGGCGGTCAGCGCGCGCTCCATGCCTTCGGCCCCGAGACCGGCATCGTAGGTAATATCGAGCGTAATCGTGCGGAAGGGAACGGTCAGCGCCCCGTCAAGTTCACGCAGCCGCCCCATCTGATCGTTTGTCAGGATCGGCTGATGAACTTCCAGCCGCTTTTGCGTGGAGGTGCCTTCAAGGTCGAGGATGTTCGGGCGCGGGCCGATAAAGGACACCAAGCTCATGACGAGTTCTTCGCGGATGGGATCGATTGGCGGGTTGGTGACCTGCGCAAAATTTTGCTTGAAGTAGGTATGAAGCAGCTTCGATTTGTTCGACAGAGCCGAGACGGGCGTATCGGTGCCCATCGATCCGACGGCTTCCTGGCCGCCCTCCACCATCGGCTGAAGGATGAATTTCCAGCTTTCCTGCGTGTAGCCAAAAGCCTGCTGCCGATCGAGCAGCGCGACATTGGATTTGGGGGTTGCATGTTTGGCGACCGGCAGATCGGAGACTCGGATCTGTCCGCTGTCGAGCCAATCCTGGAAAGGATGACTGGAGGAAAGTTCGGATTTTATCTCCTCGTCGGAGACGATCTTGCCACGCTCCAGGTCGATCAGCAGCATACGGCCTGGCTGGAGCCGCCATTTCTTGACGATTTTTTCCTCTGGGCAAGGAAGAACGCCCATTTCCGAGGCTAGAATGACTTTATCGTCATCGGTTACGAAATAGCGCGCGGGACGCAACCCGTTGCGGTCGAGCGTTGCGCCAATGAGACGACCATCGGTAAAGGCGACAGCCGCCGGACCGTCCCACGGCTCCATCAAGGCAGCGTGGTATTCATAAAAGCTGCGCCGCTTCTCATCCATGAGCGGATTGCCGGCCCACGCTTCGGGGATCATCATCATCATGGCATGCGGCAGCGAATAGCCCCCCTGTACAAGGAATTCGAGCGCATTGTCGAAACAGGCGGTATCGGACTGACCTTCATAGGAAATAGGCCAGAGCTTGGAGATATCATCGCCGAAGAGCGGAGACGAAACGCTCGCCTGGCGCGCCGCCATCCAGTTCACATTGCCCCGCAGCGTATTGATCTCGCCATTATGGGCGACCATGCGGTAAGGATGCGCAAGTTTCCAGGATGGAAAGGTATTTGTCGAAAATCTCTGATGCACGAGGGACAATGCGGATGTGAAGCGTGGATCGTGCAGGTCAACATAATAGTCGCCGAGCTGACTGGCCAGAAACATACCCTTGTAGACGACGGTGCGTGAGGACATCGACACCGGGTAGTAGTCTGCGCCGGTTCCGGCCAGCTCAGCGTAAACACGGTTCGAAATCACCTTGCGGATCACATAAAGCCTGCGTTCGAAAACGTCCTGATCGGCACATGACGCGCTCCGCCCGATAAAAACCTGCCTGTGTACTGGTTCGGCCTCGATCACGAGTTTGGGCAATCCGCGATTGTCGACCGGCACATCGCGCCATCCGAGCAAATGCTGGCCTTCCGATGCGATCACGTCCAGGGCGATCGCCTCACATCGTTTCCGCATCTCCGCGTCCTGGGGCAGGAAGAGCTGTCCTACGCCGTAATCTCCTGGCGCAGGAAGGCTGAAGCCGATGCGCTCCGCTTCGGCCAAGAAGAACTGATGCGGGATCTGAATAAGCATACCCGCACCATCTCCGGCCAACGGGTCCGCTCCAACCGCGCCGCGATGCGTCAGATTCCCCAGGATCTTCAAGCCGCTCTGGACGATGTCATGACTCTTGCGGCCCTTTATATCGGCGATCAGTCCGATCCCGCAGGCGTCATGCTCGAATTCAGGCCGATACAGCCCAGGATTTTGCGGGCCGCGCGAAAAAAAGCCGCCGTTCCGCGATTTTGCGGAGAAGGCGGCGCTGTCAGGCATCCGTTCCGTCATGGTGTCGTCACTAGCCTCGATTGACTTGGCGTCCGGCATCGAAAAACCGGTAAAGCGATCAAGTATCGGACCACCGCCTCGGAAAAGCCTCTAGCGATCCTTTATTCATGATCGGTAGAAAGTCGCGCGTATCGTTTGCTCCTAATGGAGGCAGCGCCACAATACACCGGTTTGGGAAAGTCAGCCAAAGCCATATCTTGGAACTTGGCGCGCAGAGCCTTGCCCGGCATCTTCCTATACGAAGGCAAGGGGCGGGCAAGGCGCGAAGCTACAAAGGGCAGTATGACTGACCTACCCAAGAAAGGATGACAGAAATCGTTCTCTATGGCAAGCGGACGGCGCGCAACCTTTTGGCGCAGCATTTAAGAGCAGTTTCCGATCAAATGATTGCCTCATGAGCGTAAGACATTGCGATCAGGCAGACAATGAGAACCACATCCAATTTATCGGAGCGGAAAAGGCTCTCGCGTGGTGAGAACTGTAAAGTACGCCGCCTCAGTCGATATCCTGAGCTGCAGCCGGGCCGCCGCCATGAACGCGCTGAGCGAGCGCTGCTTCCACGAAGCCATCAATATCTCCATCCAGCACGGAAGATGGATTGGTATTCTCGACGCCGGTCCTCAAATCCTTGATGAGCTGATAGGGTTGTAGCACATAGGATCGGATTTGGTGTCCCCAGCCGATGTCGGTCTTGCTCGCCGCATCAGCCTGAGCGGCTTCTTCGCGCTTTTTCAGCTCCAGTTCGTAAAGTCTCGCTTTCAGCATCAGCCAGGCGGTCGCCTTGTTCTTATGCTGGGAGCGCTCGCTCTGGCATTGAACAGCGATGCCGGTCGGAAGATGCGTGATTCGGACCGCACTATCGGTCGTATTGACGTGCTGACCACCCGCGCCACTCGACCGATAAGTATCGATCCGGCATTCCGATTCGTTGACTTCAATATTGATCGTATCGTCAACGGATGGATAAACCCAGACCGAGGCGAAACTCGTGTGGCGGCGGGCGTTTGAGTCAAACGGCGAGATTCGCACAAGACGGTGTACGCCGGACTCGGTCTTAAGCCAGCCATAGGCGTTGTGGCCCTTAATCAGGACCGTTGCGGATTTGATCCCCGCTTCCTCGCCGAAGCTTTCCTCGATCAGCTCGAATTTGTAACGACGCTTTTCCGCCCAGCGCAGATACATGCGCAAAAGCATTTGCGCCCAGTCCTGGCTCTCGGTACCACCGGCACCGGCGTGAATTTCGAGATAAGCGTCGTTGGCGTCGGCCTCGCCGGACAATAGCGCTTCGATTTCGCGCATTTGCGCAGTGCGGGCTATCTCGGCGAGAGCGCTCTCCGCATCCTTGACGAGCGCTGCGTCGTCTTCCTCTTCGCCCAAGGCGATGAGATCCACATTATCGTTCAGTGCAGTTTCGAGCTCTGTATAAGCGTGAATGGAATCTTCAAGCTGCTGACGCTCTCGCATGATGGCCCGGGCTTTTTGCGGATCGTTCCAGAGATCGGAGTCTTCGGCGCGCGCATTCAGCTCCTTGAGGCGGATATTGGCGTTATCCCAGTCAAAGATGCCTCCGCAGAAGAGAAAGAGACTCACGGATTTGATCGACCACGGCCTGAGTTTCGGCGCGCATTGCTGTATCTCCATTCATAAAAACGAAGGAACGGGCCTAACACGAAGCGGCCGTTCGTAAAATATGATCGAAAATTTAGTACAGACCGCCGGCTTGAGGTTGTTTCGCAAAACCGCTTCCCGCACTGACGCCTCCGCTCGATTGCTCCTGAACATCCGCACCAGGATACGTTACGAAGGAAAACGGGTCGGACGCCTCTTCATTCGGCTTGTAGGCTTCAAGGATCGTACGTTCCGCCCCTGCTTGGGCGCGCATCCCGGTCTTGGCGTCGATCCGAACCAGCTTGATGCCGGAGGGAACGCGGAATGGGGTCGCGGGTTTATCGGCCAGGGCCCACTTCATCAAATCGCGGAAAATCGGCGATGCGATGCCCCCGCCCGTCGCGCCTTTCCCCATCGGCCTGGGATTGTCAAAACCGACAAATACGCCAGCCACCAGATCAGGAGAAAAGCCTACGAACCAGGCGTCTTTCTCATCGTTTGTTGTGCCGGTCTTTCCCGCCAGCGGTTTGCCGACTTTCGAGACGCGGTAGCCCGTGCCCCGCTTCACTACGCCCTCCAGCATAGAGACGACCTGATAGGCTGTGTGGGGATCAATGATCTGCTTACGGTTGTCGGCAAGGACTGGTTCGGGCTGGTTTTGCCAGCTTTCCGCCGAGCATCCCGGACAATCGCGAATATCGTGCCGCCAAATTGTACGGCCATAGCGATCCTGGATGCGGTCGATCAATGTCGGCTGAATTTTTTTCCCCCCGTTCACGAATGAGGCATAGGAAGTCACCATGCGTAAGACTGTCGTCTCGCCCGCTCCCAAGGCCATGGAAAGAAGCGGTGGAAGCTGATCATAAACGTTAAAGCGACGGGCATATTCGGCAATTATGGGCATCCCAAGATCTTGCGCAAGACGCACCGTCATAAGATTGCGTGATTTTTCAAGACCCAGCCGCAGCGTGGATGGACCGTAAAACTTGCTCTCGTAGTTTTCCGGTTTCCACAGATCCTGTCCTTGTCCTTGCTCGATAGCCAGAGGCGCGTCGAGAACGATACTGGATGGAGAATAGCCATTGTCGAGCGCGGTTGCATAAACGATGGGCTTGAAGGCCGACCCTGGCTGCCGTTTGGCCTGTATACCGCGATCAAATTGACTGCTCGCAAAACTGAAGCCGCCGACATCAGCCAGTACGCGGCCCGTATGCGGGTCCATAACGATTATTGCGCCATCGGCTTCGGGAAGCTGCACAAGGCGCCAGCCTTCAGCCGTACTGGCATCCTGCTTTTCGTCATCATCGTCGTCCGGGTTGAGTTCTGCCTTGGGCGCGACATAGATGACATCGCCGGGCGTCAAGACTTCCGTCACCGTTTTGGGCTTTTTGCCAAGACGCGCCTTCGCACCACTGCCACTGAGTATGGCGCGGGCCCATTGAATGTTTTTTAATGGCACTTCGACCGTGCGCCGATCGGCCTCGATCGCGCCGGAAATTGTCCGATTAGGCCGGAGGCCAACCACGGCTCGCTCGGCCGATGCTTGCAGCACAACGCCGATTTCCCATGGCGCCAGATCGGATAGAACCTCGATCTGTGCCAACTCGGCACCCCAATCGCCTGAAAAGTCAATTTGTTTGATAGGACCGCGATAGCCGAGCTTTCGATCATAGCGGACGAGACCTTCGCGCAAAGCTTTGCGGGCAAGTTGCTGGATTTGCGGGTCGAGCGTCGTGCGAACGGAAAGACCGCCGCCATAGAGCTTGTCTTCGCCGTAGAGGTCTATCAGAGTCCGGCGGACT
>CAYVJO010000174.1:0-6451 GCA_964451735.1 uncultured Hyphomicrobiaceae bacterium
ATTTGCCAGAAATCATGCGCGGCGAGCCGGGTTTTCCGCTCCGGCGGAGGCAGGCCCAGTGCCTGGCGCATGGCGCGATTGAGCCACGGGCCGGGGTCCGCCGCTTCCGGCCACACGCCCTCGTTCAAACCTCCTATGATAACAAGATCGGCGGCGGTGAGGCGCGCGTCCATAGGCTTGAGAATTTGCAGCCGCGAGCCAGGCGCGCGTTCAGGCTTGAGCGTCTCAAGGCGCATAAGGCTTCGGAATAGAGCTGGATAGTCGTAAAGTTTTAGCCGCAGTCCCGACGATTTGCATGCGAGCGCATCGATGAAAGCCGTCATGGCTATCGCGTCACGGCTCGTCTTAGCCAAGGCAGGCTCTTTCGTTTCGTCCATTGCGAACCGCCGGGCGCACTCGGCGTGAGCGGCGGCCAGCGCGTCCAGCGAAACGGCGCGCCCATCCGCTAATGCGCTCAATGGTTCGAGCGCATCGCTCAAGCGCCTTGCCGCCTCATAAGCCGCGTCCCATTCACGTTCGGTGAGACGTTCGATCGCGGCATGGCGCGGCCTCGCCTTTCGCGCCAAATCGAGGCTGACTGACAGGGACGCAACGCCATCGGCACACCAGGCTTGACGCATTGCCGCGATTTCGATCACCGAGGCGGCGCGTTGCGCCTCGCCCTCAGGCCATCCCAGCCTCGTAAATGGATGTTTGAGTAGCGAGAGCACAGCGATCTGCTTGCTTGCTGCGGCGGCGTCAAGGATCAGCGCATGAAATAGACCAGCCTGCGTTGCCCCTAGCAGCTCACCAGAACTCATGCCAGGGCGCACGTCCCAACGGGCGAGTTCGGCCGCGACCCTGCGGGCCAGCGCCGAGGAAGGGGTAACAAGATTGGCAGTCTTGCCGGGTGTCTCCAGCGCCTCGCGCATGACCCGTGCGATTGTGGCGGCTTCATCCTGCTCGGTCGGCGCGACGATCAGCGAAACGCCCTCAAGATCACGCGCGATCGCGTCTTTCGGCGAGCTCGCCATGAAATCCGGCCATCGAGCGAGCGTTGAACCGGGACGCAGCGTCTCACTCATCAGTTGTTGCCGAGCCCGTTTCTGTGAGTCAGGGCGAACACTTTGTAGGAGCGCGACATCGGCTCGGCTTCCATCAAGCTCATGCAAAAGCTGGAAAAGTCCAGCCTGCGGGTGTTCGGGGTGATCGGCGATGGCGGACCAGCTCGCTTCATCGAGACCGAGGTCGAGACCGGGCAGGACGATGGCGCCTTTAGGCAAAGCCGCAATGACCTTCATCAGCTCCGCCGTTGCGGGAATACTGCCCGTCGAGCCAGCGACTATGAACGGGGTTGCTGGACGCGTTCGTTGCAGACGTTCAGCTTCCAGCGCCATGAGCCGATTGCGGCGCTCGACCGGGTTCAGCACGCCGGCCTCGGCCAGAAAGGCGGGCCACATCTCGACGACAATGCTCAGAAAACGCAAGGACAGTTCTTCGTGACCGGCGAAACGCGACGGGATCAACTCAGCAAGGCGGCCGAGATCGGCGCGTTCAGCTTCGGCTTCGTCCATAAGCCGCATCAACTCCAAGGCAAGCTCCGACGCAGCCGCCGGCGTATCGGCGATACGAAGCTCCGCTTCCCCCAGAATACGCCCCGCACGAAGTTGACGGGCCCAGGCGAGAACCAGCTCCGTCAGCGCAAGACGCCGGTCCAGCGCCCCTATCGCCGAGGCGACAGGCGTACCAAACCGCTCCCAGCCATCTCCAGCGATTCCGTCTTGCAGAAGCACCAACGCATCTTCCTCCGCGGCGCCGAGCGGGCGAAGTTTCGGCAGCAGCGTTGCGCGCGTGGGGGAAAGGGTCAGAAAAATTTCGGCCAGGGCGCGGCAAGCGGCCCGGTTGGGCAGGTAGATCTCGAAATCGGCAAGTTCGAGTTTGCCGGGGGGCTCGCCATCAATGCGGGGAAGCTTGCCCGTTAGTATGGCGGTGGCAAGGGTTTCCAAAAACGGCGCAGCGGGCGGGATCGTGAAGAGGTTTCCGCGCGAGCGCTCTGGGTGGGAACCGGTTGCGGAGAGATTAGGCGGCATTAAGCCCATTCAACCGCCTTTCCGCCTCGGCGAGCGCCGCCGGTGTGCCGACATGCATCCACAGGCCCTCATGGGCGATCGCAGCGACGCGACCGCGGGTGAGCGCCTCGTCCCAGATGCGGTTGAGCGAAAACACGCTGTCCAGCGTGCTGCCAAAAAGCCGTGGATGGTTGATCGAGACACCAGCGAACACATGAGGGGCAACATCATCACCCATTCTCCTCCTGACAGACGCACCGCCGTCCCAGTGAAAATCGCCCTTCCCCGAATAACCGATCGTCTCATCCCTGCGCGCCAGCATCAAGAGGCTGTCCATCGTCTCCGGGTCCCAGGCTTTGAACATGCGGGCCAGCGTCGAGCCGTCGCGCTCGATCCAGATCGAGTCCGAATTGTGGACGAGAAAGGGACGATCACCAAGAAGATCCCGCGCTTTGTTTACGGCCCCGCCAGTGTCCAGCAGCGCACAGCGTTCGTCGGAAATCGTGATGCGAGGCTTAACACGGCTTGCCAGATGGCGCTCAAGCACATCGGCGAGGTAATGCACATTGACGACGCAATCGGTCACGCCATTTTCGGCAAGCCTGTCCAGCACGTGATCAATCAGCGTTTTACCAGCGAGCGGCATGAGCGGTTTTGGGAGGCTATCGGTCAAAGGGCGCATACGATGACCAAAGCCGGCCGCCAGGACCAATGCATGGGTGATAGTCGCGCCGGACATGCACAGTCTCCTCTTCCCGTCTCGATCCCCGTTCAGATGCGTGGTAATAGTACGTCGATATCTCTTGGAATCGCTTGTTCATACCACGATTTCAAGGCCTTCAGATGCGGATCGGCCAAATTCCCCTCAAGATATCGCGCGATACGGGGGATATGCCGCAGATAGGCGTGTTTTCCATCACGGCGAGCCAGACGGGCGAATATGCCAAGAATTTTGGTTGCGCGCTGTGCGCCGAGAAGACGATAGGCGCGAAGGAATGCAGCGCGATCGAAACACGGATCAACGGCTGCGCGTTCGCAATAATGGGCAAGCAATGACGCTTCCAAACCGGCGGGAAGATCGAGACGCGCATCCTGTAGCAGGGAGGCAAGGTCGTAAGCGGCGTGGCCGCGCATGGCATCCTGGAAATCGATCACGCCGAGCCGGTCCAGCCCTAACCCATCGGGCCTCAGAACAAGATTGGGCGAATGATAGTCGCGCAGCACCCAGCCGGCGGGCTGGCTGACAAGCCACTGAAACTGCTCCGACCAGAGCGCGCCGAACGCCGCGCGAGCCCCGGCTGAAGTCTGTACGCCGTTTAGCGCGGGCAGGAACCAGTCCAGCAGCAATTCAGCCTCGATAGCAAGCGCGCTTTCATTGTAGGGGGGGAGGTGGTGAACAATGCTTCCCGAGCCGAGAATTTCCGGAGGCGGATTGTCCCGCAGTTTAAGAAGCACGTCTACTGCGAGACGGTAGACCGGTTCCAGGTTGCTGCCTTCAGCGGCGAGGCGTGTGAATGTCAGGTCGCCAAAATCTTCGATGAGCAGCAAGCCTTCCTCAAGATCTTGAGCGTAGATAGCGGGCGCGCGCAGACCAGCTTCCCGCAGTGCGGCGGCCACGGCGACGAATGGGCGGACATCCTCAGCCAGATGCGCGATCCGGCTGTAGGGCAAGCCATCCCGGATTGGCGGACCATCGGGCGCTTTCGGCCAGTCCATGAGCAGGACGGTGCGGCTGTCCTCGATCAGCCGCGTGTAGCCGCGTGCAGATGCGTCCCCGTTCAGGAAAACGGGCTTGGCTTCCCGCAGTCCGGCTGCAGCCAAAAACGTCTCGATCGCCGCAAAGCGCTTTAGCCGGGCCGTCCAGGCGCCAAGCCCGCGCAGCTCGACGCTGCGAAGATCGAGGGCGTCTTCTGTGAGTGCGATCTCCAGCCGGTCCCGCGGCAAATGACCGTCAAGGCGTTCGGGCCATTCCGCAATGGCGACGCCCTCCGTCAGCGTCTCGTCAAGCCCAAGCTCGGCCGCCTCGTCTTGGCCTGTCAGGCGGTAAAAATCGAAATGATGCAGACGAAATCGCGGCGTTTCATATGGCTGCGCCAGCGAATATGTCGGGCTCGGCACCTCTTCGTCGGCGCGGCCGGTCAGCGCTCGGATCAAGGCGCGAGCAAAGGTTGTTTTCCCTGCCCCCAGATCGCCGGTCAATGTCACAAGATCGCCGGACCGCAGCCGGGGTGCCAGCTTTTCGGCGAGCGCGCAGAGCGCTGCCTCGGTCATGCTGCGGAACTGCAATATCGCTTTGTCCGGCATCGTTTCCAGCATGTCCTCGAAGCGCGCTGAAATTTTGCAGCTTCATTTTGGCCAAGGATGGTTTAATGGAGCCAATGCGAAGCATGCGTCAAGGCTGAAATTGTGCGTAAAGGAAGGGAATACGCCACGATTTATGCATTTTTTTGACCGTTTGAAGCAGTAAGATGCAATCACTATTTCACCGAATCGACGCACACCCGGTTTCGGCCCGCGTTTTTCGCAAAGTAGAGTGCATTGTCAGCATTTGCGATCAAGGTCTCCAGCGTGTCTGTATGCGGGCACAGAGCCGCGATCCCGGTGCTGACCGTGACGCGTATGTCCTCGGCTGCCTCGGTCACGAGCGCTTCTATCGCCTTGCGATGCCGCTCGGCGATGCTGAAAGCCTCCTCCGGCGTGGTTTCCGGCAGAAGAAGTCCGAACTCCTCGCCTCCGAGACGCCCGAAGACGTCGAACTTGCGCGAATTCCGATCATAAGCCTGGGCGACAGTTTTGATGACATTATCGCCGGCGGCGTGCCCATAAGTGTCGTTGACCGGTTTGAAATGATCTATGTCGATCATGGCGAGCGCCAGTGGCCATTGATATTGCCGCGCGTCATTGATTCGAGCCTCCGCCGCCTCAAGCCATGCGCGCCTGGAAAGCACTCCCGTCAGCTCGTCGGTCGAAGCAATCCGGCGCAATTCGAGTTCGTCGGCGGCAATCTTGGAGAAATGCGTCAGGAGCGCTACGTCCGAGGGGGAAAAATCGCGGGGCCGCGTATCGATCGCGCAAATGCTCCCGACATTATAGCCGCTTGAGATCCGGATCGGAGCCCCGACATAGCTTGCAATGTATGGTGCGCCAACAACGAGAGGGTTATTGGCGAAAAGCGGGTGCTGCCAGGCGTTCGAGACGATGAACGGCTCATGCTGGCGGATGGTGTGGGTACAAAAGGAGATATCCCGCGCGGTCTCGCAGACGTCCAACCCGCGCCGCGCCATGAACCATTGCCGTGTACGATCAACCAATGACACTGCGCACATGGGAACATCAAGCGTTTGCTCGACCAGATTCATGATCGTTTCGAAGGGCTTTTCCGGCTCCGAGTCGAGCGCATGCAGCCGCTGTAGCGCCCGGATACGGCCTTCTTCGTCATCAAGGGCGGGCTCGTTCATGACTCAATTCCGTTCTTGAGAGATAACAGCGTCGCCGTCAGCTCGGACCGATAGGACGAGAACAACTCCTCGATATTTTTTCGAACGCTGATTTCATCGAGCCCTGCATCGAGCAAGGCGGTGGCCAGACCTGTCAGATTTTCCTGATAGCGCGCTATGCAGTCTGTCAGCTCTGATGGCAGTGTCTGCGACGCATCGAGACGCACGGTATGAGAAACAATCTTGACCGCGATATCCGCCATTTATATCTCCTGTTTCTGAGATAGCCCGAAGATAGCTCAAGAGTTTTAAGGAGCAGCTTAACTGATATATCGAATTACATACTTATTATAAACTGGCCACTTACCATAAGTCTGCCTGTTGCGCTTGGCTGGGACCTGTTATCCTTGAATGGTTAGCCAAACACCGAAGGGGGATATTGATCGAGGTCCAGATCGTCGTTCGCTGAGTTCTGGGGCTCGTATTCCTGTGCCACTATGGTTGCGTGCGGCTCGCCGGCGCGAATGGGCTGACGGGTCACGCTCTGTGGAATAAGCACCGTCACGGTGGTGCCAACCCCAGGCGCCGAACGCAGCGTAATGGCGCCGCCGTGAAGTTCGACAATACTTTTGACAATGGCGAGACCAAGTCCAGCGCCCCTGTGCTTCGAGCCTTGGGAGCGGCTCTCGAAACGCCCGAACACACTCGCCTGATATTCCTCCGGAATGCCTACGCCGGAATCCTGTACGGAAAAGGCTATCATGCCGTTCTCCCTGCGGCAGGAAAGCGTGATCATCGACCCCTCGGAGGAAAAACCCATCGCGTTCGTGAGCAGGTGGAACAACACCTGCGTCAGCCGCTGCCGGTCGGCAACGACCACATCGAGGTCCGGTGCGACTTGCAAATCGAGCGTGATCCCCGATTTCGCCAGCCTCTCCCGGACGCCAAGCTCCGCCGCTTCGAGGA
>CAYVJO010000175.1:0-6422 GCA_964451735.1 uncultured Hyphomicrobiaceae bacterium
AAAATGATGATAGAAGCTGGCGACCTCGAAGACTTCGGCCTGGCTGAGCCGAAACGCCTCCGCGAGCGCCCGCAGATGGGACACGCGAAGACAGCCTACCCTATCTTGTATGAGATGCAGCGCCTCGATAAGCAGATCGCGGCGGTGGGGCAAATCGCCCAGACTCTCCTCGACCTCCGAGAGCGCGGTTTCATCGAGCTGACGCCCTTTGGGAAGCGTCACATCGCGTTCCGAAGAAGATTGCCGAGAGCGTTTTTCCATGAACGCCATGCTCTTCCGTGTCGCTAGGCATGTCAATCTTGCCGGTCAATGTCACGACTATGCACCGAGCGCATCCCATCTGTCACCCTAGTGGAGCGAATTTGACATTTGAGCCCCGCTCGCCGCTGACGCATCATTCAAATGTCAAATTCAAAAGCTCCACTATAAACAAGTACTTAGCTAGTTGGTTCTTTGATTCCAACATTTGCACACGGAGGTCGAGCGCGTGGGATGCAAATGTTGGAATCGAACCTCTAGCCCCGCGTCAAGACTGTGTTGAAAGTGCTTTTACGCAAGGGTCTGATCCCATCCGATAGAATCGGAACGAGGCTCCTATTCTTTAAATTTCGCAGATTTCGCGCTAAATCCGCTTTATATGGAACGAGAAGACGCCTTGGTCGTCGCGGCTCGATCGCAGCAGAAGCGCGCCCATTGCTTCGCAGAAATCCTGAAAGTCGGCCTCCGCCAGCGGATCGGTGGCAAGCACTTCCATAACGCCGCCACGATTAAGCGTCTTGAACGCGCGCCGCGCCTTTATGACGGGCAAGGGGCAATTCAGCCCCCTCGTATCGACGATCATGTCCGGCATACCTGTTCTCATCTCCCCGATGCATATCAAAATCGCACTATTGCACGGACGCATTCACCCGGTTCATGCTTCTATGCAATTGCATGGTCTTTCTGCACCGATTTTGCCGAACTCCGGCAAAGCCTGCGTTCGGATCGATGTGCTCTTGTTTCTGCATCGATTTTGCCGAACTCCGGCAAAGCCTGCGTTCGGATCGATGCATGATTGTGAGGCAGGATATTCTCTAATTCAACTGGCAGGCATATCGATGAGTGAAAACGACAAGCCTAATCGAAATGTTCGAAACGAAACGAAAGCATCGAGCCGCATGACGAATGAGACGTTCATGCGGCTGGCGGACAAATTCATAGATTTGGCGAATACGCAGAATAAGACCGTAAGCGCCACGGATCTTCACATGATTTTTCTGTATGCAGCGGCGCGCTACAATGCCCATGTGGCGAGAAATGTGCTCGAAGTCGAGGAGCACGAGCCGTTCGTTAACGAAATGACGACGGTTTATCAGGAAATGCTACGCAATCACCTAGCCGATCCCGCCCTTTGAGCGGTCGGCCAGCCAGCCATCATTATCCTCGAAATGCGTTGGGATGGACTTCAGTTCTGCGCGACCAATTGCGATACGTGCCGGCCGATCTGGAATATCCTTTGCTCAAGCAAAACCGGCATTTCGCAGACATAACGGAGCGACTGTTCTCGCTCCTCATAGATGCGGATATCCCATGCAAGTTGTTCGTCCAAATCGGCGAGTCTGCGTTTATCCTCTTCGCTTACCGGCGCCTTCACCTGGATCGCGGTCTGCTCTGCGGCGTGAGCCTTGATCGTGTCGGCAAGGGCAGCTTGTTTTCGCGCATAGCGCTTGATGCCCGCCATGATCTGCGCCCGTTCTGCATTGACGCGCTGCAGAACCCCCTTGAACAGCGCTGTCAGACGCCCCGCGCGATCCTGCGTTAGCACCGCCGCGAAGCCGTCGATGATCGCAATGGCGTCTTCGACAGTGTGGCGTCTGGAGGTGATCTCCGCGACCTTGACCGCCACCTCCGCATCGCTGGACCAGCTCTTATCTGTCATATCGATCGGACTGCCGGTCCAGACCATCCCGGTAGAAATCTCAGGAACTTCCCGCTGAACGCATGGCCAATCGCCTTGCGCGCGCGCCGCGTTCGCAACGCTTGCCGCATCAACGGATATCATCGCCAGTGAGGCAGCAATGAGATGGCGAAGGAGACAGGATTCGATCATTGTCGATGCATCGAACAGTAAGCCTTCTACTTTATATTGAAAACCGCCGCCGTTCCCTTGTCTTCCATCCCTTTTGCCGAAAGCATGAAGCTTCCGGGCTGGATCGGCACGAAAAAGATCTCCGCCTCGCCTTCATTCTCGAATTCCAGTTCGTAAAGGCTGTTCGCTTTGATCTCGATGCCGCCAGCTTCAATCTTTCGAAGCCAAACATTCCGGAAAAAATCCTCCCCTCGAATGGCGTATTCCTTATTCCCGGTCGAGGCGATCTCAAGCTTGTAGCACTTGCCCGTTTCCAGCTCGTAAGCGTCTTGCGAAACCTTAAAGCCTGTATCGTCAACACCGAAGGTGAGCTTGGGCAGTTCAGCGCAGCGCGTTGCGAGATTGCCGGCTGCAATGGTGGTGGACCAGGGCGCACAGCCCAGAGTCAAGACCGTGGCGGCAAAAAGCGTGCGCGCCTTTTGGAATTTATGCATGCAATGTCTTCTCCCCTTGATCATTATGATTGTATTGTTGCTACTGCCTCTCCTATTCCGGCGAAACGGTCACGCCCCAGGGCAATTGGCCGACCTGGATCGATTTGATGACCTCTTGCTTGGCGACGTCGATTATCGAGACATCGTTAGAATTGCCGTTGGTCGAGATCAGATATTTGTCGTCCGGCGTGAATGCGAGCTGCCAGACGCGCTGGCCGACCAGCAGATATTTCTCGACCTCGAATGTCTTGGCGTTGACAATAGCAACCCGATTGGCTGGGCCAAGGGCAACATATGCATAGCGGCCGTCCTTCGTCACTCTGACGCCGACAGGCTGGATTGCTTCGGGCTGAACGCCGGGGATCTGGAAACCGACTTTCTTGACGATCTGATGAGAGCCCGGATCGATAACCGCGACGGTGCCGCCGATTTCGGATGTGACCCAGAGCTGCGCGCCGTCCGCTGTGAATTCGGCAAAGCGCGGGCGGCTGTCCACCAATATGTTGGCGACGATTTCATAGGTTTTCGTGTCGATGAAATGCACCATGTTGGTCGTCTCGGACGTGTTCACCATGATGGCGCCATCCGGGCTGATACCCATTCCCTCCGGTTCGACGCCGACCGGAACTTCCGCCAGCACTTTATCGTTCTCTATATCCACGACCGTTACGAGATTGTCGTCCTCATTGGCGATGTAGAGCGGGTTGCCCGAGGGATGCAGCACGAAGAGTTCCGGGTCTGGCCCGGATGGCAGAGTCTTGACGATCTGGTCGGTTTTGGCGTCGATCACTTGCACGGTGTCGTCGTCGCTGGCGCAGAGCAGGACGTATTTTCCGTCCTTCGTCATCGTGATACCACGAGGGCGCTGTCCGACGGGGTAGGTGCGCACGACCTCCAGCGTCGTCATGTCTAGAACAGTGACGGTGTTGTCCTTTTCGTTGGATATATAGGCGGTGAACGCGTTTGCCGCGCCAGCAGCGGCGAGAAGGCAAAGCATGACGGCTCCCAAAAGCGCTGGCGGCAACACGTTACGAAAACATAGGGGCGATTTCATCCTACAGGCCCTCCGCAATACACTCTTCTCGATGACGTTCATTGCAACTTGCATTTGCTCTCGGGCTCATCGACGCCCAGCGTGTCCACCTCGGCGCGTTGATGAAGAAAGCCAGGTTGCGGCGACCATGAAACAGGAAGCTCTGTTGTCCCCACGGCGATCGGTTGACGCATTTGCAAATTCCATTTCCGGATGCTGAGTTTCTGACCCTTGAACGCGGCGAGCCCGAAATCCGGTCCCAACAGATAAGCGCGGATGGCTTCGAATCGGCCTGATTTCGCCTGGGTCGCCGCCTCGCCCACGGCACGCGCCGCCAGCCACCCGTGAAAATCAAGCGGAGTCATCAGACGGCCTGCCAGCCGGAAAAACCGATTCTGCATTTGCGTCGCGCCCCATTGCTCATGAGCGGGATGCCAGCTTGCCGGCATCAGGCCTGAAGTTCCTGCTACGGGACGCGGCAACCAGGTCCGGAAGGCCAGGTAGGGTCCAAATATTTCGGACTCGTCGGCAGCGATCAGTACGTCATATTCCTCCGATATCTGGGTATACACCGCGATCTGCTGTTGTACCTGTGCGTGGCCGCTATCCGTTCGTGCGGCGCTGTCTTTGACCGCATAGCTCTTTTCGGCGACGATCCGCGCGCCGAATTTTTTTGCCGAGCGGCGGGCCGCCTCCGCGTAAGCCTTGTCGGCTTCATTCGCGCCTTCGATCAAGAACCAGCGTCTCCAGCGTTTCAGGACAAGAAATTGCGCGAGCGCATCGGTCAGCATGTCCCGGCTAGGCGCTATATGAACGATGTTTGCGCGGCAGTTCTCCTCGCGAAGGTCGATATCCGGCGTACTTATATTGAACAGCAGCACAGGTTTGCCCCGTGCAGCGTCGGAAAGGGCCAGAAGCGTTTCCGTCCGCGCGTCCACGAGCACGAAGCCGATCCCGCCGCTGGCGATCTTTTCGATGAGCGCTGGCGCTTCGGCGGATGCGGCAATGTCATAGCGCGTTAGCGAGAATTGCTGATTGGTAAACCGCCCGGTCGTATTGTTGTCCCCGATCGCAAGCTCCGCGCCGCGTATGCCGGCATCCTGAGGCAACACGTGCAGGCGAGAGATCGGTAAAGAACGCTTTTGCGCCTCCTTCACGATCGCGATCTGTATCAGCGCGATGTCCGATGTGGCCTGAGCCTGTGGCGCGGTTTGCGCCCCAACCCTCGGCAGACCCGGCAGCTGCGCCAGGATCAGCGCAATCGCAACAACTGATAGATTTTCTTTTGACCAGCGGCCAAACAAACGCACCGCCTCCCTGAGTTTTGCCGTCTCATACGTCGCCGTTCGAAATGCGCCCCTTGCTGGGCAGAGCATCGTATCGGGCGAGCGTTGAGACGATCCTGTTATCGGCTATAAGCCTAACTTCCATTCCTTCAATTGACACCATCGAACTCGGTCGCTCAGGTCAAAAGACTATTGCCCTGACCGCCCCAACGGACTTGCTGCACATTTGATATGGTCATGCTGCGGTAAATCTAGCCCAGGAGCGGATCGGCCAATGAAAAGAGCTGTGGCGGCCTCATTGGCGCATATACTCTATTTTGCGGCAGCCCTGCTTCTCGACTCGCCGATTTCGAAGGCGGGCGAGGCTGCGCCGGTCAAGGCCGTGGTTCTCGATTTCGAGCTTATCGACACGAGCTTGGAAGGCGCGACCAGAGGCGTGGATATTGCTGAAACTGAGCGCTTGCACGCCATCAGCCGCCTTTTGCGGGACCTGCTTGGACAATCTGGCGCATACCAGATCGTGGACGCGGCGCCCGCCGCTGGGAAAATTGCCGATGCAGGGCTCATTCACGGCTGCAATGGCTGCGATACAGCCATTGCTCGCCAACTCGGCGCCGACCGCGTCTTTACGGGCACGATCCAGAAAGTGAGCACGCTGATCCTTACCGTCAGCATCAATGAGCGCGATGTTTCGAGCGGGCGAATGCTGCGGATCGCTACGGCTCAGATACGCGGGAATACGGACGAATCTTGGTCGCGAGGTGTGAAATGGCTGGCGCATAATCGCCTCATTACTGGGCGATAGTCACAAAGGTTGTTTAGAGTAAGGCATGTCTTGCGCAGCTGCATCCGCCCTGGTCTCACCCGGATCCCGCCTTGCCATGGATCATGCCACGGGCCGGGTCGTATCCGCGCAAGGCTCCAGCGAAAAAAATGGTGAATGCCAGAACGACCCAGCCAAGCGCTGGGCCATTAAGCTGACCATAGAGGGCGAAGCGGATCAACTCGACTGCATGGGTGAACGGGTTGACGGCGCAGATATCATGCAAGAGCGGGGAGCTTTCCCGCATCTTCCACAAAGGATAGAGCGCGGTTGACAGGAAAAACATCGGAAAGATCACGAAGTTCATGACCCCCGCGAAATTTTCCAGCCTGTCGATCGTCGAGGACAGCAAAAGTCCGAGCGCGCCGAGCATCAAGCCTGCAACGATCAAGGCGGGCAGCACCAGCAGATAGCCTGTCCAGGGCATAACAATCCCGGCGGCGGCGGCAATTGCTAGGAAAGCATAAACCTGCACGATCGAAATCGCGCATCCCGCGACCAGCTTGCTGAACAGCAGCCACCAGCGCGGGAGCGGGCTGGTCAGCAGAAGGCGCATGGAACCCATCTCACGATCATAGACCAGCGAGAGCGACGATTGCATGCCGTTGAAGAGCTGGATCATGCCGCAAAGGCCAGGCACGATATAGACTTCATAAGTGATGTAGGTTTCGTAGGGTGGGATGATCGAAAGGCCAAGGGCCGCACGGAAACCCGCGGC
>CAYVJO010000176.1:0-6395 GCA_964451735.1 uncultured Hyphomicrobiaceae bacterium
TGGCTGTTCGGGGCAGCGACTTTCCCGATCGCAATTGGGACGACACCTGCAGGTTACCCGGTCTATTTCACCTATCCGATCGTGCGGCTCTTCATCCTAGGCATGGCCATTGCTATCGGCGTCGCGCTCTGGCTGATGCTCAACCGTACCCGCATTGGCATGATGATCCGGGCCGGCGTGGATGATCGGGAAATGCTGAATGCGAGTGGAATCAATATCCAACTCGTGTTCGTTGTTGTCTTCGCTCTCGGCGCGGGACTCGCCGGTGTGGCGGGCGTCGTCGGCAGCATTTTCGCCTCGCTCGCACCAGGGGAGGACGTGCGCTATTTGCTTGCCTCACTCGTCGTGGTCATTGTGGGTGGCATGGGCAGCATTACCGGAGCGGCGCTCGGCGCGCTCCTCATTGGCCTTGCCGAGCAATTCGGCTCGGTCTATTTCCCCACCTACGCTATTGCGCTGAGTTTTCTGATCATGGTGGCTGTGCTCGCTTTCCGGCCGCAAGGCATCATGGGGGCAGCGCGATGAGCGTGACGACCGGCGAGGAACGGGCTGCCGGAGCCTTCCCCAGCAGAGCGCGAATGACGGAAGTGAGCTGGTTCGATCCAGCCCACATCCTGCTTGCATTCGTGCTTCTTATGCTCCCGGCGCTAACCAGCGACTTTGTGCTATTCTCGATCTTTGCTTGGGCGTTGTGCCTCGGCATGGTGGCGCTGTCGCTGATGTTCCTCGCCGGTTATGGTGGCATGGTGAGCCTCGCGCAGCTCACCATCGCAGGCATTGCCGGCTACATGGTCGCGATTCTCGGCACAAACGGGATGAATCTCGGGTTCAACTGGCCTTGGTGGGCCTGCGTACCCGCCGCTATCGTGATCGCTGTGCTCTTTGCCACGGTCACGGGAGCGCTCGCTGTACGCACCGAGGGTATCTATACAATCATGATCACGCTCGCAATCGCGGCAGCCTTCTTCTATTTTGCACAACAGAACTACGATATTTTCAATGGCTATAATGGCTTCAATCTGGTTTTGCCGCCAACGCTGTTCGGTATCGACTGGCGCCAGCCCATTCCGTTTTACTATCTTGCCTTGGCCCTTGCGGCCATCTCCTACGCAAGCGTTCTCTACATATCCCGTTCGACCTTCGGCCTTGCGCTTCAGGGGATACGGGACAATGCGCGGCGCATGGAGGCGATCGGCTACCATGTAACCGCGCATCGTATCGCGGCGCATGCTTTCGCCGGGCTTATCGCCGGAGCAGCCGGGGTGATGCTGGTCTGGTTCAACGGGGCGATCTCACCGGCCTCAGTGGGCGTCGGTCCCGCCATCGACATACTCGTCATTGCGATCATAGGAGGGCTGCGCCACCCCATCGGCCCGTTCATAGGCGCGCTGATATACGCCGTCTTATCGGTTTTCGCCATGGATCTGATTGAATTCATCATCGACCGGGAACGCTTCAAGCTCGTGATCGGCGCGATATTTCTCCTCATCGTGCTGTTCTCACCAGACGGCATACTCGGTTTGTGGAGCCGTGTGCGAGCGAAGCTGAACGCGAGCCGGGATTGGAGATGACTGCTTTAGCAAGACCGACGGGCCGGTCAGCGGCACGCGGAAATAATAGGGAGGAAGTTATGGTTACACTGAGCAGACGTGTGTTGATGCTGGCAGCCGCCGCGGTCATGGCGGCTGTGCCGGCCGCCGCGCAGGACAAGGGGACGTTGAAGGTCGGCGGTTTGGCTACCCTCGAAGGCGTGTTCGCCGTTCCCGGCCAGGACGGCATGCGCGGTATTGAGGCAGCGCTGAAGGAAGCGAATTATACAGCGGGTGGTTATAAGCTCGAATTCATAAAAGGATCGTCCGACGCCTCGCCGGATAGCGCACTGCGGGCGGCGCGTAAGCTGGTCGAGCAGGACGGCGTAGCGATCCTCGTCGGGCCGCTGTCTGGATCTGAGGGCCTAGCCATGAAGGACTATGCCAAGACGCAGCCTGCCACAACTTTCATCAATGGCACCTCCGCAGCGCAGGACACCACGCTGCGCGATCCCGCGCCGAATTTCTTCCGTTTCACGACGGATGGCGCGCAGTGGATGTATGGCCTTGGCGGCTATGTGCTCAAGGATAAGGGCTGGAAGCGGGTCGTCACGATCGGTGAAGACTATTCTTTCATGCATACGCAGTTCTTCGGTTTTGCGCTGCCCTATTGCGAGGCAGGCGGAAAGATCGTGCAGCGCTTCTGGGTGCCACTCGGCACGAAAGACTATTCGTCCATCATCGCGGCGATCCCCTCAGATATTGACGCTATTTGGCTCGGCCTTGGCGGCGGCGATGCTGTCAACTTCCTCAACCAATATCAGCAGGCCGGCGGCTCGACGCCGCTCATCGGCGCTTCCATCACGGTCGATCAGTCGATCATTAACTCCAAAGGGCGCGCGCGCGACGCGCTGAAAGGGACGCCTTCGGCGGGACCGCAGGCCGACACTTGGGACGACGAAAACTGGAAAGTGTGGGTCAAGCTCTATCAAGACAGCTTCCCCGCCGATCAGCGCTTTCCAACGCCCGGCCTGTTCGCCACAGGTTATTATATCGCCACGAAAGCCGTGCTCGCTGGATTGAACGCAGTCAATGGAGACCTGTCGGACAACCACAAGGCGCTGCGCGAATGGTTGTCGAATAGCTCCATCGACACCCCTGTTGGTCCTATCAAGCTAGACCAGAACCGCCAGGGCATAGCGCCGAACTTCGTAACCGAAGTCGTCGAGGGACCTGACGGCAATCTGGTCAACCAGCTTGTGAGAGTGACCGAGCCGATCACGCAGACTTTGGGCATAGACCGTGAGAAATTCCTCGCTCTCGGTCCGGTCGGCCGTGACAACCCGAAATGCGAGTAATGGCGGGATAAGCCGTGTCAGAACGTGCTACCAGAATTGCCGAAGCGGCCTCCGCCTACGCTCTCTCTCTGGAGGGCGTAGGCCGCCAATTCGGTGCGCTGGTCGCACTGGACGGCATCGATATGCAACTTCGCGCCGGAGAGCGCCGGGCTTTGCTCGGTGCGAACGGCGCGGGGAAAACTACGCTTTTCAACGTCATTACGGGTGATTTTCCGCCAACGGCTGGACGCATCATGTTCTTTGGCGAGGACGTGACCCGTCTGAAACCGCATGACCGCATCAGACGCGGCTTGCGGCGCACCTATCAGATCTCATTGCTTTTCATGGGCTTGAGCGTTCTGGACAATCTTTTCCTTGCGACGCGCGGCGTTTCGGACCGGCGCTTCAGCCTCCTGCGTCCCGGCGGTAGCGACCCAAGCTGCGAAGCCGCCAGGCAACTCGCCCATACGGTTCATCTCGATCACGTCGAGCACATCGCGGTTGGCGAGCTCGCCTATGGGCAGCAGCGGCAGCTCGAAATCGGCATAGCACTGGCTGGCGCGCCGCGCTTCATTCTGTTCGACGAGCCAGCAGCGGGCCTTTCCTCGTCCGAGCGCCGTGAACTCATCCAGATCTTGCGCGCCTTGCCGCCCCATATCGGCTACGTGATCATCGAACACGATCTCGATGTGGCGTTGCGCGTCGTCGATCAGGTCACGGTCATGAACAACGGTCGCATCTTTAAAGAGGGCAGCCCGGATGAAATCGAGGCCGACCGTGACGTGCAACGGATCTATCTCGGGGGGCGGCATTGAGCGAATTTCTCGCCCGCAGCGTCGCCTCGCCTGCATTGGAGGTTCAGAACCTTTCGGTGTTTTATGGACATGTCGAAGCCCTGCACGATCTCAACTTTCGGCTCGAACGCGGCGTGATCGCCGTTGTTGGTCGTAACGGCATGGGCAAGACTACGCTGTGTAAAGCGGTTATGGGGATGATCCCCTCCGCCCGCGGCGCGATCAGAGCCTATAGCACGGAATTGACCGGCCTTGCCCCCCATAAGATTGTCCGCGCCGGCGTCGCTTATGTCCCGCAGGGACGCCGCGTCTGGCCCTCGCTGACCGTTGATGAGCATCTGCGGCTCGCCTTCCTCGGCGACAAGAACAGCCCGTGGACAGTTGAACGGGTTTATGCAACTTTCCCGCGTCTCAGCGAACGCAAGACCAGCTACGGTACTCAGCTTTCCGGGGGAGAGCAGCAGATGCTGGCAATAGGCCGTGCGCTGCTCGCCAATCCACGCCTTCTCGTCATGGACGAACCTACCGAGGGGCTTGCCCCGATCATCGTCGAGCAAGTTGTGAATATGATGCGCCATCTCGCCGCAGATGGAGGCATGTCGATCCTGCTGATCGAGCAGAATCTCGGCGTGGCGATGGAAGTTTCCAGCGAAATCGCGATCATGGTGCATGGACGGATCGCACGCGAGATACCCGCGCGCGAATTGGCCGCCGATGAGGCTCTGCAGAGGCGTTTGCTTGGCGTTGGCCGAGATGAGGACGAGGAAGAGGGCGCGCTCTTGGCGGAACCGGATGCAGAGGTCCGTTATATCCGGATTGCGCGGGAATATGGGGATGGCGCAGATGGACCGTCTTACGCCTTCGCGGTTGGAGGCGTGCCTGCCTATTCCGCTGCTGCGATTCCCAATCGATGGTCTGCCGACAACCGCCCTGCCTTATCGGCCATGCGCGAACCGGCGGCTCCCCGTAGCCAAAGCCTTCCGCACGCAGCCGAAACGCCGGAGGTTTCAGCTGTCCCAATAGCGTCGATGGTCGGGCGTAACGCCTATGTCATCGGCACCTTCGACACAAAAGGCGCCGAATTGGCCTTCCTGGCCAACAGCTTGAAGCGGCTCGGCGTGAAAACCGTGACGGTCGATCTCTCGACCAGCGGCCGCCCTAGTCCTGCCGATATCGGTCCGCCCGAGGTTGCGCAGCATCATCCCGGCGGGGAACGTGCTGTCTTCACCGGCGACCGTGGCGCTTCGGTCACGGCGATGGCGGAGGCCGTCTCGCGTTTCATCCGCACACGGCGTGATATTGGAGGGGTGATATCAGCGGGCGGCTCGGGCGGTACGGCGCTTGCAACAGCCGCGATGCGCGCTTTGCCCGTGGGCATGCCGAAATTCATGGTCTCGACGGTCGCGAGCGGGGACGTCTCCCGCTATGTCGCCCCATCCGACATCACCATGATGTATTCCGTTACCGACGTTCAGGGTATCAACTCGATCTCCGAGCAGGTGCTCGCCAACGCCGCGCACGCCCTTGCTGGCATGATCGCGCATCAGCGCCGCGACGATCAGCGCGCCTCGACCAAACCCGCGATCGGTCTCACCATGTTCGGTCTGACCACCCCTTGCGTACAGGCCGTCACAGCGGCGCTCAGAGACGATTACGATTGCTTGGTTTTCCATGCCACGGGCACGGGTGGGCAATCGATGGAAAAGCTGGTCGACTCGCACCTCCTGACCGGCGTGATCGACGCAACGACCACGGAGATCGCTGATCATCTTGTTGGCGGCGTCTTCTCGGCGGGGCCTGACCGCTTCGGCGCGATCATCCGTACCCGCGTGCCATATGTCGGGTCATGCGGTGCGCTCGATATGGTCAACTTCTACGCCCGCGACACGGTGCCGGCGCGCTTCGATGGGCGGAAATTCTACATCCACAATCCGAACGTCACGCTGATGCGGACGACGCCGGAGGAAAACGAGGCGATGGGCATGTTCATCGCCGAGCGGCTGAACCGGATGGAGGGGCCGGTGCGCTTCCTTATTCCGGAAGGCGGCGTCTCGGGAATTGACGCGCCGGCCAAACCATTTTTCGATCCGGCTGCAAATCGCGCGCTGTTCTCCACCATAGAACGTATGTTCGTGCAGACGGCGCGCCGGCGTCTGATCAAGCTTCCATATCATATCAACGACCGTCCATTCGCCGATGCGATCGTACGCAATTTCCGAGAGATCGCCGGGCGGCAGGCGGCAAGGAAGGCGAGAGGCTGGCATGGCGCGCATAGAACGGTCTGAGATTTTGGAGCGGCTGCGGGCAAAGATTGCGCGTGGCGAGGTGATCGTCGGTGGCGGCGCAGGAACGGGCCTTTCGGCCAAATGCGAGGAAGCGGGCGGCATCGACCTGATCGTGATCTACAATTCCGGACGCTATCGCATGGCTGGGCGCGGCTCGCTTGCCGGGCTTCTCGCTTATGGCAACGCCAATGAGATCGTCTTGGAGATGGCGCGGGAGGTGCTCCCGGTTGTCAAGCGCACGCCAGTGCTTGCCGGCGTCAATGGCACCGATCCGTTTGCCCTGATGGAGCCTTTTCTCGATGACTTGAAGCGGCTTGGTTTCTCGGGCGTGCAGAATTTCCCGACCGTCGGACTGATTGATGGCACCTTCCGCGCCAATCTCGAAGAGACCGGGATGAGCTATGCGCTCGAAGTCGAGATGATCCGCGCGGCGCATGAGAAGGATCTGCT
>CAYVJO010000177.1:0-561 GCA_964451735.1 uncultured Hyphomicrobiaceae bacterium
CGGACGGTGGCAGCCGCAGCGGAAGAGCTTTCCGCTTCGGTTCGCGAAATAGGGCAACAGACTGCGGCCTCCGGCGTGATCAGTGGCCAGGCCGTAGAGACCGCCAAGGACGCAATGTCCAAGGTCGAGCAGCTCGAAGATGCAGCCAAGAAGATCGGCGCCATTCTCGATCTGATCAACGGTATCGCGAGTCAAACCAATCTTCTTGCGCTGAACGCAACGATCGAGGCCGCGCGCGCGGGCGAGGCTGGCCGCGGATTTGCCGTCGTTGCTCAGGAAGTCAAGGCGCTCGCCGAGCAAACGGCGAAGGCGACCGCCGAAATCAGTCAGCAGATCGGAGGTATCCAGAGCACGACCACGGAAACCGTTTTCGCCATCGACAAGATCAGCGAAATCATCCGCTCCATGAACGATATGACGACAGCGGTGGCTTCCTCCATCGAAGAGCAGGGTGCGGCAACCGAAGAAATAGCGAGGAACGTAAGCGAAGCGGCACAAGGCACGAACAGCGTTTCAGCCAATATCGCTTCCGCCAGCAATGCGGCTGAAATAACGAAGGGG
>CAYVJO010000177.1:571-6378 GCA_964451735.1 uncultured Hyphomicrobiaceae bacterium
GTTGTCGGTGGCGCAAGCTCTGTCACAAGAGGCGTCGATGCTCCGGGTGTCGGCCGCCGAATTCGTAAGTGCGATCCGAGCGGCTTGATCGGCCGCGCCAATCCGGTTTTCTGCGCAGTGTCAGGCTGGCTCTTTAGTCAATCCCTCAAGAAGCCGTTTGACCGTCGTTACTTCCACAACATTATCGCTGGACACAGTCTGCGCAGTCATTGGACGGCCTTTGGCAACTTTCTCTTCGAGATCCTTCAAGATCGGGATAGCGAGTTGAGACGGAGAAATGAGATCGACCAGCCAGAGATGAGGGCCGCTATTCCATTCGTCCGTTGACAAAGTAAGGCGTGGCTCTTTGTTCGATCTCAATCGTTGATCCACTGCGTCGGATACGCTTGCCCACATAGCTACGCCGCCAGCGACAGGTGCGGACGTCTCGCTCTGGCGGGCGCGGGCAATCAGATATTGATTGTGTGTTATAGCGGGGAGTACGGAAAAGCGTAGTGCATCGAGTTTCATCAGCTTATATTTCGGTGCTCGCATCAATATTCCGACGATTTCACCGAATGCAGCTGTCATCAACAGGGACTCCATCTGCTGATGCGGGAGTTGAACAGTCTGCGCACGGGTGACGCCATCTGCGTTCAAGCTCTGCTGGGCCATGTCTGCCTCCTCTGTGACGTTTCCGCACCTGGCGCGCGCCGCTACTCCTCCCGCCAAGCCCGATTTACGCTATCGACAATAGGTTGAATAAGATATTCGAAGGCCGTGCGATCGCCAGTACGGATCATGACCTCCAATTGCATGCCAGGCTGAAGCTTGAGCCCCTCAAGGCGATCGATCTCAGTCTCGGGTATCTTGATGCGCGCTATGTAAAATTGCTGGCGGGTGATCGGATTTTCGAGACTATCGGCGGATACGTAGGTCACGGTGCCATTCAGGAGCGGCATCGTTCGCTGCTTGAAAGCCAGAAGCCGGACCGCCGCCACCTGATCGAGCGTGACATTGTCGATATCCTGAGGGCGTATCGACACCTCCACGATTAAACTATCCGTTCCCGGAACGATTTCAAGGATGGTCTCGCCAGGCTTGATGACCGAGCCGACCGTGTGAATAGCCATGTTGACGACCGTTCCGCCGACTGGGGCGACAATCTGTATTCTCTTAAGAACATCGCGCGCCGCAACTGCTCGCTCCTGAAGATCGCGAAGCCGCGATTGCACCGCCTCAAGCTCTTCAGTGACGTTTTTTTGAAAGTCTTTCTCGCGCTGGATGATTTCCAATCTGGTCTCGCCGATCGTTTTATTGGCGCGCGCTATGTTGGATAGAAGTTCGCCTTCCTCCCCTTGCAAAGCTGCGGCGGAGCGCTCAAGAGACAGAATGCGGGGCTTCGTCGTTTGCCCTTGTGCCATGAGCTGCTTGAGCCCGGAAAGCTCCTCGGTGATGAATTCCATCTGGCGTTGCTTGGACTCTCGCTGAGCGGTCAACCCCTTTATTTCATCCGCAAGCTGCGCCACTCGTTGATTGAGAATTGCGACCTCGCCTTGTAGCGATTCGCGGCGCGCTCGGAAAATGGCGTTCTGACTTTCCATGAGCGCCCTGACTTCGGGTGCAGCCTCATCCTCTGTCAACTGCTGAGGAAACAAGATCGCGTCGGAGCCATCACGCTCCGCGATCAGGCGCGCTTCGCTCGCAAGCTCTTTACGAAGCGAGCTTTGCAGAATGGCGAGCATGGCCCGGGGGCGCGTCGGATCGAGCGTTACGAGCCCGTCGCCCGCTTCGACGATGTCCCCGTCACGCACCATGAGCGTTTCGACGATACCCCCTTCGAGATGCTGGATCAGCTTTCGTTTGCTGTCGACCGTCATGGTCCCTGGGGCGATGACAGCGCTGGAGATCGGTGCGGTCGCTGCCCATCCGCCGAAGCCGGCGAAGATGAGAACGACCCAGAACAAGCCAAAGAAGATCCAGAAGCGGGCATTGGTTTGCACGGTTACAGCATGGGACCGCGCTGGTTTTGGCGCTTGGCTCATGATTTTACGGATCCTCCGGCCATGGCAATATCCGGCTCTGCCGCAGCTCGTTGCTCAGCCAGCTCCGAAACGGTCCCAGCCGCTTTGCTTGCGGCGGCGGCCGAAGTTTGTGGATTGAACACTACCTGCGGGTTCCAAAGCTGTTTGAGCACGTCGTCCCGCGGTCCAAAGGTCTTTACGCGTCCGGCATCCAGAACCAGAAGCTTATCCGTATCCGCAAGCGTGCTGCGCTTGTGAGAAATGATGATAACCGTCTTGCCAAGCTGTTTCAGACGCTTGAGCGTAATCCGAAGCGCGGCTTCGCCTTCCGCATCCAGATTGGCGTTTGGCTCGTCGAGTACGATGAAACATGGCAGGCGATAAATTGCACGGGCCAAACCAATACGTTGACGCTGGCCGCCTGAGAGCACTGAGCCACCCTCACCGATCTGCGTGTCATAGCCCTCGGGAAGATGCAGTATCATCTCATGGGCATTGGCGATCTGAGCAGCGTTATGAACGGTTTCGGGCATTGGCGGCTCGAAGCGCGAGATATTCTCGGCTACCGTGCCGTCAAACAGTTCCACGTCCTGTGGAAGGTAACCAAGATGACGGCCAAGATCCTTTCGATCCCATTCGACAATATCCCCCCCGTCGAGACGGACATGACCAATCTTTGGCGCCCAAATGCCCATGAGCGAGCGAGCAAGACTCGATTTCCCTGCCGCACTTGGTCCAACAACCCCCAGCAACTCGCCAGGTTCGAGTTGAAAACTCACATTGATCAGGGCTGGTTTACTTGCACCGGGCGGAAGCACCGTCACGCCCTCGACGGTTACTTTTCCACGTGGCGTCGGTAGTTTCATGCGCTCCCGGTTGATATCATATTCGACGAGCAGCTTGCTCAGCCGTGAATAGGACGAACGGGCGGAAATGAAGGATCGCCAATGGGTAATCGAGGCCTCGACAGGGGCAAGCGCGCGCCCCATGACGATGGATGCTGCAATCATAACCCCGGCGCTGATCGCTTCCTCAATGACAAGATAAGCGCCGAAGCCAAGCACGCCGATTTGGAGAATCGGCCGAACGAATTTTGCAAGTGCGGAGAAGGTGCCGAGCTGATCTGTTGCCTTTCCGGTATAAGCGAGAGCCGACAGATGCTTGTCCTGCCAACGGCGACGCAGATCCCCCAACATGCCGAGCGCCCAGATCACATCGGCATTTCGTAGCGAAGCTTCGGCGAAACGATGAGCCTGCATTGACTCGCTCGTCGCCTTTTGCCACGGGGCGCGCGTTGTGAATTCCGAGAGCACAGCAAG
This sequence comes from uncultured Hyphomicrobiaceae bacterium, assembly GCA_964451735.1. Lineage (GTDB taxonomy): Bacteria > Pseudomonadota > Alphaproteobacteria > Rhizobiales > Rhodomicrobiaceae > JAHQVI01. The sequence continues at coordinate 3,894 of CAYVJO010000177.1, forward strand.
GACCAAGAGTATGGCCGCGCCTGCGCAAGCCACCGCCCCGAGCAGTGGGTGGAAAAGGAATATAAGCGCAAGAAAAAGCGGCACCCAGGGCGCATCGAAAAAAGCGAGCAAACCAGGGCCGGTCAAAAATGTGCGCACGGTTTCGAGGTCGCGGATCGGTTGACTTCCGCTGCTCCGCTGCGTTGCGATACGGTCCTCGATCAATGCGGCGAAAAGATCATGCGTGACATGTTGATCCAAGCGCGCACCAAGGCGAACGAGTATGCGGCTGCGAACCAATTCCAGCATGGCGCTGATAGCAATGAGACCAACTGCGAGTATAGTCAGGACATATAAAGTATCCTTGCTACGTGATGTTAGCACCCGGTCATAAACCTGGAGCATGTAAAAAGGCGCAACAAGCATTAAAAGATTTAGAAAGAAGCTGAAAACTGCAATAGATAGAAAAATATATCGCGCCGCATAAATTGTTTCGCGCAATTCATTGCTTAGTTTGCTCTGAAATTTCATAATTTTTCCAAGAACTGCGAACTAAGTTGACGGCGTACGTAATTTTATAAATGAGTTTTACAATTTTAAAGTCTTTTTGTCAAAGCATAGGCGGTAAATGCGTTAACTGCATCAGCAAACACAAACTGCCCGTAGAGAAAGCTATAGCAAGTGCCAGAATATCGCGGACTTCAAGAGCGCGTTAAGATGTTGCCCTGCTGTATATCAGTATGGCTCGATCTTGTCAGATGAGCGGTGAATATCTTCATTTCCAAGTCAACATATCAGATTGCAGTCTTCCTGGCTGAAGACAACGGTGCTTACGCCTAGCAGGTTCGGCATGCCTACGTCGTTGGACCACTCCGAAAGCGATGCATAATCAGCGTTTGGTGCAATGGAAGGAGCCGTCGGCGGATCGATGATCCCACTGAGAACAAGATCGGTCCAATCATCGTCCTGCTGCGCTTGAAAATCATTCTTGCCTTTGCCACCGGACTTTCCGAAATCGCTGTAATCGAATTCGTCATCGTCCGATTTTTGTTCCTTCTTTTTATCCAATCCGCTTTTATGCAACCCTTTTCCGCTGTTGCTGTAGACCTTAATCACACCACCGTCATTAAACACGAAATCCCGGCCATATTCGGTCTCGCTGACCGTATAGACCTCGTCTTCGTCGCAATCGATTTCAAGTTCGTCATACTCCTCTTCAAAATCCATGATGGCGTCTTTACCATCACCATAACGGTATATGAAGAGATCGCGCCCCGCGCCTCCGTACAGGATATCGTTGCCGGTGCCGCCATTGATCACGTCATTTCCAGCGCCACCTATGAGGGTGTCTTGCCCGGCCCCGCCCGTAAGAATGTCGTTACCAGCTCCGCCTTTCAGCAGATCGTTGCCGGCGCCTCCATAAAGAGCGTCATGGCCATCGCCACCTTTGAGCGTATCGTTCCCTTCGCCGCCATAGATCGTGTCGTCTCCAGCCTCACCATAAAGAAAATCATTTCCGTCATCCCCGAAAAGCGCGTCGTCGCCTTTGCCTCCGAAGATCTTGTCGTCGCCAGCGCCACCATAGATGATATCGTCGCCTTTGCCTCCGAACAGCACATCGTCGCCGTCGCCACCGAAGATGATGTCATCACCCCGCCCGCCAGAGACAAAATCTTTGCCTCCTTTGGCCAAAATCGCGTCGTCACCGCGAGAGCCGAACAAAAGGTTGCCGCGGTCGCTACCATAGATGAGGTTGGCGTCTGCCGGAATGTGGGAGGTAGGATCATCGTCTTGGGGACCGGCAGAGTTATCCTCCTGCTGTTCCCCTCCAGGGGTATCCTGTCCTTCGCCGCCATTCGCGGTGTCTTCGCCCACCCCGCCTTCAACGTCGTCACCTTCTGCCCCGCCTGACTGGCCGGAACCGCCACTGCCTAAAGCAGCCGAAACGACGGGTGCTGTCGGTTCGGAGTAATCGGTTATCTCGGAAAATGCGCTATCGATGAAAATATACGTCAGGGCGACACGCAGGGACAACCCCGTTTCACTTTGCCGGGGCGTGAAGCGTGCCGAAGTTGCGCCTGCAATCGGGGTCCAGCTTTTTCCGTCCGCTGACGATTGCCATTGATATTTAATTTCGGAAATGCCGTCGGAGTTGAACAGGAGTTGTACATTTGCGGTCAGCTGTTTGTTTTCCTCGACAGTCAGCGCACCGTCGCCCGGGGTATTATCCTCGACGAAGATCAATCCAGGTACGGGAGCGGGCGTGGCGATCGACTGGTCGGCGAACTGCAATGTCTCGATATTGGCGAGCGTATCGGTGCCATCCGTACCGTTGTTCAAATGAGTGACGACTGTCAGACCGTCTACGCCGGTGATTACGTCGTAATTGGCCCGGTCTCCTGAGAAAACAGCGACGTCTTCTCCGTCGCCGCCATCCAGCAGATCGTTGCCGGAGCCGCCCTCTAGGGTGTCGCTACCTGCCCCGCCATATAATTCGTCCTGCCCG
>CAYVJO010000178.1:0-468 GCA_964451735.1 uncultured Hyphomicrobiaceae bacterium
GATGCACTAGGCTCTGATCCGTTCTGATAGACTCGGAACGGGGCTCTAACTTTTTGTTTTGGCGTAATCGCAAAACCGGTTTGCATTTTGCAATTGCGTACTAATGGCCCGCCGAAGCGCCAGCACCCCAGATATAGATGCTGATGAACAGGAACAGCCAGACGACGTCAACGAAATGCCAGTACCAGGCCGCAGCTTCAAAACCGAAATGATGCTTTTCGGTGAAATGCCCAGAGAGAGCGCGGAAAAGCACCACTGACAGAAAGATCGTCCCGACAATGACATGAAAGCCATGAAAACCGGTCGCCATGAAGAATGTCGAGCCATAAATATGGCCGGCGAACTGGAATTGGGCATGTTGATATTCATAGGCCTGAAGTGCGGTGAAAATCATACCGAGAATGATTGTCAAACTCAGGCCCCAAATCAAACCACGGCGGTCGCCCTCCTGTAGGGCGTAATGCGCCC
>CAYVJO010000178.1:478-3728 GCA_964451735.1 uncultured Hyphomicrobiaceae bacterium
GCCCATGTCACGGTCGTGCCTGAAGTCAGCAGGATCAGCGTATTGAGGAGGGGAAGCGTCCAGGGATCGAAGGTCGCCTCGAATCTGCCATCACCGGTGGCGACGGGAGGCCACTGTCCTCCGGTCGCCTGCTCGCGGGCAACCACGCCGACCATTTCATCCACGCCGGCGAGTGGCGTGACGTCAGCGGGGAACAATGCGACATCGAAATAAGCCCAGAACCACGCGACAAAAAACATCACCTCTGACGCGATGAAAAGGATCATACCATAGCGTAGATGCATCTGTACGACAGGCGTATGCAGCTTTTCGACCTCGGCTTCGCGAACGACGTCGCGCCACCACAAGATCATCGTCGTAAGAACGCCGAGAAAGCCGAGTGCAAAGAGCCAAGGACCTTGAATACCGAAAACGCCGCCTGACGAGGTCTTCAGCCAGCCGACCGCGCCTATTGCCATGACCAAAGCTGCGAGAGAGCCGGCGAGCGGCCATGGACTCGGATCGACAAGGTGGTAATCGTGATGCTTTACGTGTGTGTCCGCCATGGATGGTTTCCCTTGATGCGACGGCTGGGTTATGCTCGCAGATGTTTTATCCGGACCGGTTTGCATGTTCAAACGACCTCATCGGAACGCTGTCGACGCGCTGCGCCGGCGCGGCTTCAGCCGGCTTTGCTACTTTAAAGAATGTATAAGACAACGTTATTTCTTCTATACGGCTGGCATCGGGATCGTTGACGATGGCCGGATCGATGTAAAACGATACGGGCATGTCCACCTCCTGACCGGCGGCCAGCGTCTGCTCCTCAAAGCAAAAGCACTGGACTTTGTTGAAATAGACGCCTGCCGCCTCCGGCGTGACGTTGAATGTCGCTGTCCCGGTCAGGGGCTGACCGGTTACGTTCGCGGCTTTGTAAAACGCTAGCTGGTTCTCGCCGATCTTGAGGCGAATCTGATGCTGTACGGCACGGAACGACCAGCCAAGACCTGAGGACACATTTGCGTCGAAACGCACCGTGATGGAACGGTCCAATACCGTTTGAGAGGGAGTCTGCGCTCGCTGGGTTGTACCACCATAGCCCGTCACCTGACAAAAGATCCGGTAAAGCGGAACGGCGGCGTATGACAAGCCAAGCATCAGAATGACAAGGCCCATGAGACCGGCGGCGAGTCGAAGGTCCGCTTTTGAGCGGGGCGATCTTTCCATATCCGGCTGGCGATCGGTCATCGCGGTCTCCTACAGCGGCCGGTTCGCGACATTCGCGCCGAGGCGGACGAGCGTCACGAGGAAAAACAGAACGGCAAGCGCGACCAGGCTCCATGCGATCACGATTGAGCGCACCCGGCGGCGGCGTTGTTCTTCTGGCGTCAGCGCCAAGGGCTTAGCTGGGGTTTCGTCATTCATGCCATGAACCTGAATAGGCTCTCTGCCAGCAGAGCTCCGAAAACGGCAAAGAGATAAAGGATCGAATAGGCAAACACCGCACGCGCGGCCCTATCGCCGGGATGGCCTTTCCCCGCCAGCAAAAGTTTCAAAGCGAAATAAAGCAAACCGGCACCTGCCGCCGAAGCGACAGCAAGATAGAGAATTCCGCCAAGCCCAGTAAAATATGGAGCCGCTCCGCTAAAAGCGGTCAAGATGCTGTAAACGAGAATCTGCCGGCGCGTTGCCGCGTCCCCAGACACCACTGGGAGCATCGGCACCCCAGCGCGTTCGTAATCCCTCCGGCGAGTCAAAGCGAGCGCCCAGAAATGCGGCGGCGTCCAGAGAAAGATGATCGCGAACAATAGAAAACTGTCGAAGGAAACGCTGCCCGTCGCCACAGCCCAGCCAATCATGGGCGGAAACGCTCCAGCTGCGCCGCCAATGACGATATTCAAAGGGGTTCTTCGCTTTAGCCACATCGTGTAAATAACGATGTAATAAAGTATAGTAAGGGCCAGCATAGCGCTTGCGGCCCAATTGACCAGGACGCCGAGGCATATGACAGCGCCGCTGGCAAGAACAAGGCCGAACGAAAGCGCTTCGTCCGGTGGAACGAGATTGCGGGGAATTGGACGCATGACCGTGCGGCTCATGACTGCGTCAATATCCGCGTCGTACCACATATTGAGGGCACCGGCTGCTCCCGCTCCGATCGCAATAAAGATCAGCGCACTAAAAGCGATGAGCGGATGGACCGGCTCGGGTGCCGCCATCATGCCTGCAAGGGCTGTGAACACGGCAAGCGACATCACCCTCGGTTTCAGCAGCGTAAGATAGTCGCGCAGCTCGCCATGAGCCATTTGCTGGCTTGCTTCCGGCACGGTGTCGGTCTGGGTGGCCTTGATGAGGCTCATAGCGGTCTCTCAAACGATGGCAGGCGTCGGGATCTCGATGTGCAACGCCCGCCTGTTCATGATTTAAAAATGCCTACAGCGCTTGTTGCCGTATGGCCTTCAATTATTTCATCCGCGGCAGTTGCTCATAGTAGTGGAAGGCTGGAGGTGACGACAGCGTCCATTCCAGTGTGCTCGCGCTTGGCCCCCATGGATTTGCCGCAGCGCGTTCCCTGCGCATGAAAGCGTGCGCCATGGCGAACAGGAAGATGAAGATACTGAAAGCTGAAATATAGGACCCGATAGATGAGACATAATTCCAGCCTGCAAACTCTACGGGGTAATCAGCATAGCGGCGCGGCATTCCAGCCATTCCAAGGAAATGCTGCGGGAAAAACAGGAGATTGACACCAATAAAGCTAACCCAGAAGTGCAATTTACCCAAAAACTCCGAATATGTATATCCGGTCATCTTGGGAAACCAGTAGTACCACCCGGCAAAGATCGCAAATACCGCGCCGAGCGAAAGCACATAATGGAAATGTGCAACCACATAGTAGGTGTCGTGGAAAGCGCGATCGATCCCAGCATTAGCGAGTACGACGCCAGTCACCCCGCCTACAGTAAACAGGAATATGAAACCGATCGCCCAGAGCATCGGCGTCCTGAACTCGATCGACCCGCCCCACATCGTCGCGATCCAGGAGAAGATCTTTATACCGGTCGGCACGGCGATCACCATCGTAGCGAATACGAAATAGGCCTGCGTATCGACGCCAAGACCCGCCGTATACATGTGATGGGCCCAAACAATGAAACCGATGACCCCAATCGCTATCATGGCGTAAGCCATGCCAAGATATCCGAAAACCGGCTTGCGGGAAAACGTCGAGACCACATGGCTGATGATGCCAAAACCCGGCAAGATCAGG
>CAYVJO010000178.1:3738-6327 GCA_964451735.1 uncultured Hyphomicrobiaceae bacterium
CTTCCGGATGGCCGAAAAACCAGAACAGATGCTGATACAAGACGGGGTCTCCGCCACCGGCCGGATCAAAGAAGGTGGTCCCGAAATTGCGGTCGGTCAGCAGCATGGTTATGGCGCCGGCGAATACAGGCAGCGACAGTAGCAAGAGGAAAGCCGTGATCAGGATCGACCAGACGAAAAGCGGCATTTTATGCAGCGTCATGCCCGGAGCGCGCATATTGAAAATGGTGGTGATGAAGTTGATCGCGCCCAGTATCGAGGACGCGCCCGCAAGATGCAGCGACAATATCGCCAGATCCATGGCAGGTCCAGGACTGCCGGTCGTCGAAAGCGGGGTGTAAAGAGTCCAGCCGCCGCCAACGCCGGTTCCACCCGAATCTCCTTCGACGAAAAGAGAAAGAATCAGCAGGGTAAAGGAGGCAGGAAGCAACCAGAACGAAATGTTGTTCATCCGCGGGAAGGCCATGTCGGGAGCGCCGATCATCAGCGGGACGAACCAGTTACCAAAGCCTCCGATCATAGCCGGCATCACCATGAAGAAGATCATGATCAAGCCATGCGATGTTACGAACACATTGTATGTATGCGGATTGCTGAAGATCTGGAGACCAGGCTCCTGAAGCTCCATGCGTATGCCGATGGACAGGGCCCCGCCAACGATTCCCGCTATAATTGCGAAAATCAGATAGAGAGTACCAATATCCTTATGATTTGTGGAGAAGAACCAGCGCGCGAAAAACCCTGGCGCATGGTCGTCGTGATAGCCGCCTTCAGCTTTGGTAGACATTGTCATTGTCCTTAATGATCCGGCCCGGCCGCCCGCCGAGGCGGTTTCAGCGTTTGATCTTTTTATTCGGTCTCCGTCGAAGCCATTTTCGGCGAGCTGCCGATTTCGGCGCTCTGGTTTCGGCTTCCGGCGGGATCAGGTATGGTCGCGGCAAACTTCTGTTTCGCGTCTGCAAGCCAGGTGGCATATTCCTCGTCGCTGACGGCTCTGACGGTAATCGGCATGTATGCGTGGCGGGATCCACACAGTTCCGAGCACTGGCCGTAATAGACGCCTGGCTTGGTGACGTTAAACCATGTCAGATTGGTGCGCCCCGGAATTGCATCCATTTTGGTTCCGAAGGCCGGCACCGCCCAATTATGCATGACGTCGTTCGCGGTGACCAGAACATGGACCACTTTGCCGACCGGAACCACAACTTCATTATCGGTGGCGAGTAGGTAAGGCTGGCCCGGCTTAAGGTCTTCTTTTTCGATGAGCAAGGAGTCGAAGGAAAAACCTCCCTGATCAGCGTAGGTGTAGCTCCAATACCATTGGTGACCCGTCGCCTTAATGGTCAAATCAGCCTTGGGTACGTCATATTGTGTATAGAGCAGACGAAAGGATGGCACCGCGATGATCAGCAGGATGATCACAGGCACAATCGTCCAGGCAATTTCAATTGCCGTGTTGTGCGAAGTTTTGGAAGGAACGGGGTTGGCGTTTGCGTTGTAGCGCACCGCGACCCAGATCAGCAACCCGAGAACGAGGATGACGATCCCCGTAATGATAACGAGCAGTAAGTCGTGAAAGCCGTGCATCTGTTCGGCAATCGTCGTTGCTGGCGGCTGAAAGCCGAGCTGCCAGTTTTGGGGGAGCCCTTCACTCGCAGAGGCCACGCCAGCCAGAGAAGGTGCAAGGATCAATCCGAAAGCCAACGCGCGCCACACGTCTTTCAAAGTCGATAGCTTCAAGCTCGTTACCATCGTCAATTCCTTCGCATGACCCATGAATTGGACCGCAGACTAACGCACATCGTTTTTTTCGAACAGGTCCGTTTGCTTATTACCCTCTTAAACCGCTCCGTGCCAATCAACAACACTGTACAGGGAAAGATCCCACTCATGTTCGCGACATATTTTCGCGCAGTTGACCTATCTTATGACTATGACGTTAATAGCCTGCTTCTGGAGCCTGAGGTTATATGACGCGCTGTCCGTCGCGGATTGGATGGTTGAGGCAGGTATCGTCCGATTCTATTGACCAGATGAAGCCTCCGGTTTAATCGAATGCGATGACCTTGCCCTTATTACATCCTTACCGCGAGCATGTCAGCCGAGCCGCGGGTTCGGCCCTCCTTGCTTTTATGATCCTTTTTGCCGGGCACGCTGCAGCTAACGCTCAAGGCGGCGGGCCCGAACTGAGTTCAAGCCAGCTGCGCTCGACCTTTGGCGAATGGCAGTTGCGTTGCGGCCAGCCGCCTGGCGCCAGCGTTGAAAAATGTGCTCTCGTGCAGAGTGTAAAGGCTGAGGACCGCCCGAATCTTTCACTGACGGTCATGTTTTTGCGCTCCTATGACGGCAAGACGCAGTTCCTGCGCGTTTTTGCGCCTTTGGGTGTGCTTCTGCCGACCGGCCTCGGGCTGAAAATCGATAATGCCGACGTGGGCAACGCGCCTTTTCTCAAATGCGGGCCCGTTGGTTGCCTCGCCGAGGTTGTGGCGACCGAGGATCTGATCAGAAAGATGAAGACCGGTTCGAGTGCGGTTTTCATTATTTTTCAGACGCCGGAGTTCGGTATCGGGGTGCCCATTTCGCTTGCCG
>CAYVJO010000179.1:0-4488 GCA_964451735.1 uncultured Hyphomicrobiaceae bacterium
GTTCATGCTGATGCAGCCCTTTTCGCTCTGGCTCTATGGCTGGTCCTTCGCCGTTATCCTTACCGGAACGGTCGGCTTCATCATTGTCAGCCATTTTCCGGAGTAGGGCGATGGCCGAGATCCAGATCAGAGATCTGAGGAAGACTTTCGGCGACTTTGTCGCCGTGCGAAATTCCAATTTTAGCATCTGGGATGGTGAGTTCTTCGTCATGCTCGGCCCGTCCGGCTGCGGAAAAACGACAACACTGCGCATGATCGCCGGGCTGGAAATGCCAAGCGGCGGTCAGATTCTGCTCGATGGCGAGGACGTGACCTTCAACCGCGCCTCGGAGCGTGACATCGCGTTCGTTTTTCAGCTTTACGCGCTTTACCCGCATATGACCGTGCGTGGCAACATCTCGTTTCCCTTGCGAATCCAGGGCGTTCCACGCCGCGAAATCCTTGAGCGGACAGAGGCGGTCGCGCGGATGTTGCGCATCGAACATCTCCTCGATAAAGGCGTTAGTGGTCTTGCAGCGGGCGACCGTCAGCGCGTGGCGCTTGGACGGGCGATCATCCGACGCGCCAAAGCGTTTCTAATGGATGACCCGCTTGGTGCGCTTGATGCCGAGTTTCGCGACTTCATGTGCGAGGAGCTGCGCCTGCTTCACAACCGTATCGGTGCGACGACAGTCTACGTGACCCATGATCAGATCGAGGCCATGTCGATGGCTGACCGCATATGTGTAATGAACCAAGGCGATATCCTGCAAATCGGCGCGCCGATGGAGATATACGAGCGGCCAGCGACACAATTCGTGGCCGGCTTCGTCGGCAGCCCGGCGATGAATTTTCTACCCGCACAAGGCCAGATCTCTCGCGGCGCCCGTGAAGTCCGTGTGAATGGGGCGGCTTTCGCCATGCCGGAGGCGCGGGAGGCGCTGGATACACCCACCGCCATTCTTGGCGTGCGGCCCGAGCATATCATCATCTGCGAGAGTGGCCCTATCCGAGGGCGGATTTTCGCTGTGGAGTATATGGGCGCGCGTCAGCTCGTCACTGTCGATACGGACGCCGGCCGCTTGCGCGTGCGTGCACCGAACACCGTCAAGGCGGCTTATGGTGAGACCGTGGGCCTCTCCTTCGATGCGGAGCGGATTGTCATTTTCCATCCCGATACGGGCCGCGCGGTCATGAGCGCGCTTTATGAGGGAGGTGCCGATGTCTGAGGCCGCCCTTATCGAGGTAACGAAGCGCTTCGGCGACACTATTGCGATTTCCAACGTGAGCCTCAAGATCGCGGATGGCGAGTTCGTCGTTCTGCTTGGGCCGACAGGAGCCGGCAAAACGACAATGCTTCGCCTTTTCGCAGGGCTGGAAACGCCCGATGAGGGCCGCGTCGAAATCGCTGGCGCGGATGTCACCCGGATCGAGCCCGCCCGCCGCGACGTCGCTTTCGTTTTTCAGCAATATTCGCTCTACCCGCATTATTCGGTATTCGACAATCTCGCTTTCCCCCTTCGCGCGCCGGGCCGGAAGATCGACGCTGCGACAATCCGCAAGCGCGTGCATGACATCGCTGAAATGCTGCGGATCGCCTCCAAGCTCGACAATCGCGCGACGCAGCTTTCTGGCGGCGAGATGCAGCGTGTCGCCATTGGCAGGGCGCTCGTGCGCGAGCCGAACCTTTTCCTGATGGACGAGCCGCTATCCTCGCTCGACGCCAAGCTACGCGAGGATCTGCGCGTCGAGTTGAAACGTATCCAACGCGATCTCGGCGCGACGATCGTCTATGTCACTCACGATCAACTCGAAGCCATGACGCTTGCGGATCGTATCGGTGTTCTGTCTTGCGGCCGGCTTGTGCAACTCGCGGCTCCGCGCGACATCTATGAGCGCCCGGCCAACATCTACGCTGCGCAAAGGCTCGGAAGCCCCGTGATCAATCTGCTGCGAAAGGATTTGCTGGCGGTTTCCAGCTTTCCGCCTGATGCCGAGACCATCGGCGTCCGGCCTGAAGACCTTGTCCTGAACGGGGAAGGAGTGCCCGCGCGCGTGTTGACCGTCGAGCATCTGGGAGTCGAGACAGTCGCCCTTCTCGATATTGACGGGACTCATGTCCATGCCCTGCTTGGCGCACGCACCGGCTTGCGCGAGGGGGATAAGGTCAAAGCCGCAGTGCGGCCGGGCGGAGCTTTGTTTTTCGATGCGGAAGGCGCGCGCATAGAGCAATGTGGCGCAACTCCAGTGGTGCGGAGAGGTGAGGGAGGCATGAGTGAAAATCTGATCCGTAGACTGATAGAATCGTGTCATTCCATGATCGTGGCTCATGCGGACGAGTTGACCGCGCTCGATCAGGCCATTGGCGATGGCGATCACGGGATCAATATGCGGCGCGGCTTCGACGCCATTGCGGCAACGGCGGACGAGATCGCCGCCTTATCTTTCGGAGACGCTTTGAAGAAGGCGGGAACGACGCTCGTCATGAAAATCGGCGGCGCGTCGGGTCCGCTTTATGGCTCTTTGCTGATGGGCATGGGTAAAGCTGCGGCGGACAGCCCGTGCGGAGATAAAGCGGTTGCGCTTCTGGTCGAAGCGGGCATCGAGGCCGTGAAGTCACGCGGCAAATCCGACGCCGGAGCAAAGACCATGCTCGACGTGTTGATCCCCGCCTACCTTGCGCTCGCAAAGGGCGCTGAGATCGCTCAAATCCGCGCAGCAGCGGATGCCGCCCTTGCCGCGACGCAGGAGATGCGAGCCACCAAGGGCCGCGCCGCCTTTCTCGGAGAGCGCTCCATCGGTCATCTCGATCCCGGCGCGCGTTCATCCGCGCTGCTCATTCACGCCGTCTGCGACGTTCTGGAGGCTAAATGACCGACACCGTTTCCATTGTTATCGTCTCGCATTCTCTGGACATTGCAAAAGGCACAGCCGACATGGTGCGGCAGATGGTCGGCGATGAGGTCCGCGTCGCATTTTGCGGCGGCAACCCGGATGGCGGCCTTGGCACGGACGTCGCCTCAATCATGGCCGCGATCGAGTCCGTATATTCGGATAAGGGCGTAGCGGTGCTTGTCGATCTCGGCGGAGCGGAAACCAACAGCGAAATGGCAATCGAAATGCTTCCCGGTGGGAAAGGCGCGCATGTGCAGATTTGCGATGCGCCCATCGTAGAGGGCGCTGTCATGGCCGCGACCGGGGCTGCGAGCGGAGCCACGCTTGAAGCCGTACGAGCAACGGCGGAGGATTTTTGAGACATGACCGGAATGGAGGGCGATGAGGAATGGGTTATCGGCAGCGCCGTAATCCGGGATCTGACGGGACTGCACGCGAGGCCCGCCGTGAAGCTGACCAAGCTCGCCAAGACTTTTCGCGCGGCCGTCGAGATACGCGCAGATGAGAATGAGAGCTGGACGAATGCGAAATCGCCCAATGCTGTGATGAAGCTAAGGGCCGCCTACGGCGCTCCGCTCCATATTCGCGCGTCCGGAGAAGATGCAAGGGCTGCCGTCGATGCGCTGGTTGCGCTCGTTGATCGGGACTTCAATGACTGACGCACACACCGAGCGGACATATCGGGGGCTGCCGGCTTCTGGCGGCGTCGCGGTCGGCTGCGTTCACGCCTTGCGGCAAGATCGATCGTCCATGCGGCATTATGAGTCCGCCACCGAGGAGCGGCGGGTTCTCCTGGCTGCTTTGGGAACGGCCCGGGCGCAGCTCCAAACCCTTATCGAGTCAGAAGATAAGCTTGCTGCCGATATCCTCGAATTTCAACTTGCCCTACTCGACGATGACGACATGCTGGTGCCTGTTCATCGCATGATCGAGGGAGGCGCGGTTTGTGACCTTGCCTGGGCAAGAACCCTCGACAGTGAGATCGCCGATTATCGCGGCAGTGGCGACGCAACGCTTTCCGCCCGCGCCGAAGACCTCGTGGATCTGCGTGACCGTGTCCTTCGCGCCATTCGCGGAGAGGAAATAACGCAAGCGGACCTGCCGGATCGCGCCATAGTCATCGCGGCCGATTTGACGCCCTCAGCCTTTCTTGCGCTCGACTGGGAACGGATCGCTGGTGCGGCGATCCTCGGCGGCAGTCCCACGAGTCATGTCTCGATCCTTGCGCGGGCGCGCGGCGTCAACATGATGGTCGGTCTCGATATAAGTCTTGCCGAGGTCGAATCTGGCGCGGGGGCTATTCTGGACGCGGCGCAAGGAACGCTGACCTTAAACCCGCGCGCCGAGACGCTCGCTGCCGCGAACGCCTGCATCGCATCCGAAAAACGCGCGCACGATGCAATGGAGGTCTTGCTCTCCCGGCCAGCCATGACGGCGAGTGGTGAGTGCGTGAAAATCCTTGTCAATATCGACGAGCCGGATCGCCTCGGCGCATTTCCCTCCGCGTATTGTGACGGCGTCGGCCTAACGCGAACAGAATTTCTGTTCAAGGCGGACCGCCTGCCTGACGAGGATGAGCAGCTCGCTTTCTACCGTCGTCTGATCGAATGGGCA
>CAYVJO010000179.1:4498-6257 GCA_964451735.1 uncultured Hyphomicrobiaceae bacterium
TGACGATCCGGACCCTCGATGCCGGCGGCGACAAGCCTATCCCGGGCGTGACTATCGACGGCGAGGCCAACCCGTTTCTTGGCGTACGCGGCCTGCGCCTGTCGCTCGCCCATCCGGAGATTTTCCGTGTGCAGCTTCGGGCACTGGCGCGGGCGGCTGCGCTCGGCCCGCTAAACGTCATGTTCCCAATGGTTACCACTGCGGTCGAATTGAAAGAAGCCAAACTTATGATGCACGAGGAAATCGCCTCTCTGGAGCGCGAAGGCGTCGCTTGTGCCGCGCCGCGCATGGGGATGATGGTGGAGGTCCCAGCCGCGGCCTTGACCGCCGCCGATTTCGAGGCCGATTTCTACTCCATCGGTTCGAACGATCTCATCCAATATACGATGGCAATCGCGCGCGATAATACAAGCCTCGTCCGGCTTGCCGATCCGCTCAACCCCGCCATTATCGAACTGATCGCGCGCACGGTCGAGGCTGGGGATTGGCGGCGTGTCGATGTCAGCCTGTGCGGCGACATGGCGTCCTCGCCCGATCTGGTTGCGCCGCTCCTGGATGCCGGCCTGCGCACTCTCAGTTGTGCCCCCGCGCAGGTCGGAGCGGTGAAGCTGGCGGTAAGCCGCTATACTCGAAAGGCGGGATGAAGGCTAGCTATGGTGGAAGGCCCTTCAACAGCGAGCGACGCGATCGCCGAGTATAAGGCACTTTTGCGCCGCTACATCGACAGGCGTCCTTCCGGCACGCGGCAGCGTCTCGCCGAAGCGTTTGGCACGCATAAAAGCTTCATTTCTCAGATCATCAATCCGGCCTACCGCGTACCGCTACCGGCGCAGCACATACCGGCACTGTTTCGCGTCTGCCATCTCAACACTGAGGAGCAGCGCACTTTTCTAGAAGTCTATGCGCGCGCTCATCCCGGTCAATATGGTGCGATCGAGGAACTGGCCTCCCTTGAGGAGAACGTATTGCGTATCCCGCTGCCCGAATTCGCCGATCCAGAGCAACGTAAGCGGGTGGAGCAGCTCATTAAGGGGTTCGCTGCCAGGCTGATCGCGCTTCTCAAGGACGCCGAAGTTAAGAATTGACGATACGCGGCCATGCTTTGGAAACGAGGGCAACAGGCAAATTGGGAGGAAGCGACATGAAGAAGCTGATAAACAGGGTCGAGGATGTACTGACGGAAGCCTTGCGCGGTTTTGGCGCGGCGCACGGGGATATCGTCTCGGTGAGCCTCGACCCGATGTATGTGACGCGCAAGTGTGGGGCAAAGCCGGGCAAGGTCGCGCTGGTCTCGGGCGGCGGGTCGGGCCACGAACCGATGCACGCTGGGTTCGTCGGCTACGGGATGCTGGATGCTGCTTGCCCTGGCCAGGTCTTCACCTCGCCGACGCCGGACCAAATGCTCGCCGCCGCCGAAGCCGTAAATGGCGGCGCGGGCGTGCTGTTCATCGTCAAGAATTACGCCGGGGACGTTATGAATTTTGAGATGGCGGGCGAGATGGCCGGTTTCCCGGTCGAAACGGTGCTGACCAATGACGATGTCGCTGTCGAAAGCTCGTTGCATAGCCAGGGCCGGCGCGGCGTGGCGGCGACGGTGATCGTGGAGAAGATCGTCGGCGCGGCGGCGGAGAAGAGCGCGGACCTTGCCGCCTGCAAAGCGCTCGGCGAGCGGGTGAGCGCGGCGTCAGGCACTATGGGCGTGGCACTGACGAGCTGCACGGTTCCAGCGGCGGGCAGGCCCACATTCGAAATCGGTGAG
>CAYVJO010000180.1:0-6247 GCA_964451735.1 uncultured Hyphomicrobiaceae bacterium
GGTCGCGTCGTAATCCCAGTCGGCCTCGGTCGAGCAGGAGCCGAGCGTGCCATCCTCGGTCAGATCAACCCATTCATCGTCGATGCAGAATTTGTAGGCACCGCCTATGCCGCTCCCGCCGGACTCGCCACCCCCAGAGTCACCGCCGCCCAGAACAACATCCCCGCCATAGAAATCGTCGGCCACCATCTCCTCTGCGGTAAGAAACTCCAATCCGGTATACCCGCCTTCATCGTCGAAATTGGTGCCAGCCGACACGTGAAGAACCGGGGAATCGTTCAGATAGGCCGTGACGAGTCCGCTATCATTAACCGTCGCCGCCATTCTTACCGTACCGATCGGCACCGACACAGCGGCCGTTGCGCCGATCTGTGTGTAGGTTGGTGTCCAGTCGGCACCGCCTGTGCGATTGTAAACCGCAACATTCCCGACAATATTGCCGCCGCTTGTGCCGCTCGGCATAAAACTGACTTTAAGCCCTTTGTCTGTGCTGATGTTGTATTTCAGGATGAGGCCGTGATCGGCATCGCCCGATACATCGACCGTGGTCAGATCAATTTGCGCCAGTTGCGTCGGCCCGGCGAGCGTTTTCCACATGACCACACCTCCGCCATCGTAAAGCAGCGTGTTGTCCGTATCATATCCGGTGACCGTGCCTCCCCAAGTGCTGGTCGGCAAATTCGATGACGTCCTGTTAAAATCATCCGAAGGCGTTGCGGGCAGCGTGTACGACAAGTCCATATCCCCGCCGCGGAAATCGTCGAAACGGGCATCAAGAGCATTACCGCTCGAAAACCCGATTTTTCCATTCTCATCGTCGAAATCTGTGCCGGCATTTCCTTCAATGATGAAAGAACCATCTACAAAAGCCTTGACCAGGCCATTTTCATCGACCTGTGCAGTGAGAGTAACTGTGCCCGACGGACTGTAGGGATCAGATGTCGCAACCACTAACCAGGCGGAGCCGCCGCTCGATCGCGTTTCAATGTGGATGACACCGTTCCCATCACCCTGCCTAACATAGGCTACTCTGATGCCCTTGCCCGTTATCGAGTCTGCCTTCAGCAGCAGACCGTAGGCCGCACCGGTCTCGGTATTCTGTTGCACGATTTCAATTTGGGCGGCTTGCGTACTTGAAAATGTGTTGTTCCAATAGATTTCGTTTCCTGTGGTGGCGGTAGTTTTGGGTGCCAGCTCATTGCTGACGATATTGTAGCGTGAAAGCGAACCGGTCCAGTTGCCGTTTAGCATGAACGAACTCGATCGGTTGAAGTCATCAAGAAGCGGAAGAGTCGGCGCTGAACCACCTCCCTCTGCCGGGAACCATTCCTTCGTTCCATCGGTGCCGGGCGGCGAGGCGCATTGTGCGTGGGCAGATGAAAAAAAAGAGCAGAAGGCGATAACGAAACAAAGTAACGCCGCAAGGCGCTTAAGCTGAAGGTCGCGATGGCGGGGGTAACTCACTTTCATGCATTCTCATGACCGGCGCGTCATTCCTCCTTCGTCTCGGTGGATTCAGCCTTCCCGGTCAGTGTTTCGCGAACGGCCTCGTTCCCGTCGATCAGCAGACCGCCATAGGTGATGTTGCCCAGAACGTGCAGGCCGCCCTTGTCCAGCCGTGCGGCGGGTTCACCCTCAATGATAAAGGTGAAATGCCCGGCCTCCTGATCGATCTCGATCCGGACGGGCTGTTTTTTATTCTCTTCGGCTTTCAAGCTTTGCGGCGTGAATACAAGAAATAACCCAATCAATAAAAGCAATGCCCGCATGAATCCCCCGAAAAATTCCTGGTCAAAATATATTAATCTATTTTACACTTCATATTATTGAGTATTTATTAAAATAAATAAAGTTTTAGCGGAATATCAGTGCGTTTATCTGTGATTAAGTTGGCATGAGCGAAGATGATCGAAAAATCGGCAGGCTCGCGCTTGAATGGGGCGGCTGCGCCTTTGAGCTGAAGGTGCTGAACAGCGCGGCCGGCTATTATCTGGGCACGCTGGATGAGCTCGGGATGCCCTACTCCCGCGAGAGCGAAACCTACTGGCGCACTTACGAGGAGGCGAAAGCGGCGCTGGAAAGCGGGAACTGGGAGCAGAAATTAACGCCCTAGCCAAGTTCTTTCCAGAATTCACCGTCAGGAATGCCCCTGCCGTCTTCCATTTCCTTGATAGCGCGCGCAACGCCGCGGTTTACGGCCGCGATATATTCGGGGTCGGTCCGCTCTTTTTGCTCGGTGGTCAGCGCACCCGGCGCGGCCGATTGCTGATCTTCTATCTTGTTCATACCGAAATCCTATCACAATCAGATCGAACAATTCCAGAACTGCCCTGTTGTTCCCCCGTATCTGCCTTACGCCCCAGAGGGGCCGAAGTCCAAGACGCGGGGGTCTGCCCCGCGTCTCAGAGCCTGAAAACAGACTAACGCCGTAGGGCGGCCTCCTGGCTGGCCATGGGTTCAGATGTCGAAGAGGTGCGCGCGGACGTTCTGGGCTTGGTGAAAGATCTGCTCAATATGCACGATGTCATCTCGAACGGAGTAAAAGATCATGTGCGAGCCTTGCGGATATTGCCGCAGACCTGTGCGGAATTCATCAGCCGAGCGTCCCAGATAAGGGAAATCGGCCAGAAGCCCGAAGATGCGATGGAAGGCTTCGTGATAGGCTTCGGCCTGTGCCGCGCCATGCTGGTCGTGAGTGTAAATATAGATCGTCTCCAAGGCTTGATCAGCAGCGAGAGAGAGAACGTAATCAGCCATGCTCTCGCGCGGCGATCTTTTGAAGCGCGGCGGCCTTGATGTCTTCCATGGAGCGGTCGCTGCGCGGTCCCTCGGCGGCCTGGTTCAGCGCGGCTTTCATACGCGCAAGCTGCTCCTCGCGCGGCAACGCCTGCCAGCGGCGGATCTCCTCGGCGCTGGGCGTCGCCGAGGGCATAATATCGTCCATGAGATTCGTCTTTGCCATTCTTTAGTCTACCATGGTTCTGCAGAGTTTTGCCAGTAATGGATGTTTCCCCCGTATCTGCCTTACGCCCCAAAGGGGCCCGAAGTCCGGG
Source organism: uncultured Hyphomicrobiaceae bacterium (assembly GCA_964451735.1). Classification (GTDB taxonomy): domain Bacteria; phylum Pseudomonadota; class Alphaproteobacteria; order Rhizobiales; family Rhodomicrobiaceae; genus JAHQVI01. The sequence continues at coordinate 3,054 of CAYVJO010000180.1, forward strand.
ACGCAAGGCCGGGCTTGCGCCCCGGAGCCTGAAAACGGCGGGGCTGCATCATGGAATGCGCCCTCCTCCATATTGAAAATCATGCACGCCGTTCCGACCTGCAAAAAAGGTTTGTATTCACTGGACGGTATCGGCCATGGCGGATGGCATTCATCCCGGCCCGAAAGGCTTGAGAGGCCGTATGCTTGAGCTGTGGCGGCGCGCGGTGCGAAACGCGCCCGAACGGCCCTCCTCGCCCTATAGAAAGCCCTGGCGGCCACCTGCGCCAGCCCCGCACCCGCGCGGCTTGGTCGGTTGGAAAGCCCCCGCCCTGCCCGCCGCGCCTGTAATGAGTGAAGCTGCGCAGAATGCGGAGCAACGCCGCAGCTATTACGAGATGCTGAAGACCCGCGTTCGCGACGGGCAGGAGGGAGCCCCAAGCGTGATGCGCGGTGATTTCAACCGCGAGCGGGACTGAGCCTTTAAAACTGTCGGCAAGGCACCGTTAAATTATAATCTTGGTGAGTGCGAACTGCTCGCGTTCTACATTCCTATATAATCAGGACAACCATGATCAGGTGATTCATGAGATGAAACACTTCCTGACCTTGTTCTTACCCTATGTTCTTCTGCCATAAAATCTAGGTGTCGCCAGTATTCTTCTGGTGTTACTTGCCCATGTGCATACTTATATGCAAGCTCCAATTTACTCATTAATTTACTCATTTTATTATTTTCCATTTCTACCTCACGCAATAAATAAAGTTGTTTAAAATTGATCCTTTAAGGCCCTGACGGCGTCATTTCCGACATGGTCCTTCTGGTTTGTTTTGGTCCTCCCGCAAGGCGGCTGAACCTCTGGAGGAGGAGTTATACGCCTCCCATCCGGCATATACCGCCCCGGCAACACCGATGATAGCGGGAAGATCCGGGTGATGTTGTGCTGCGCTGTCAAACACGGTTCTAACGGCTGTATACGCCCCGGTGCCACATAGAGAAGCCACGAATAGACCGTGGATTCTATCGCTTATTTTAAGTTTTTCAGTCATAACATATCATTATTCTAAGTATTTTTCCATTTTTACAGCATACGATAAATACAGTTGTTTAAAATCGATGCTTCAAGGGCCCGACGGCGTCATTTTCCGCAAAGCGATTACTCCGCTTTCCGGCAGGATCGTGCCGATGAAGCCCTCATTTTCGACATGCCACAGAAAATCTTTTATTTGCTCAAATGTCGGCGGAAGGCCTCGAAAGCAGGCAACCTGTTGGCCGTTTGGCCCGTCGATGATTTCATAATCCTCGTAGCTGATATAACCGGCTTCAACCGCTGCCTTGGCGTGCCTAAGCTCGGTCATTACTACCGCCGCGGCAGCCTTGAAGTCAGGACCGGCGGCGATATCGTCGGTAAATAGACGGCCGGCAACGACCCTGTTCTTCGCAATCCCTGATGCAATTGGTTTGCTCATGATCTTTCTTTTCTTGTTGTTTATCTGCAGTAAAACATAGTTATAGAAAATATTCCATAAGTTTATATTCCTATTATGGAATATAATGGCCTGCAAATCCAAACGATTACTATTTATGCTTGTGAAGTTTTTATTGTGATGATCGGGATGGAAAGTGGATTGTGACGTATCTGCCAGGGTCCGGCTGGCCCGCGGGGCGTCATATGTTCGTGATTTCAACCGAGAACGTGACTTGAGGTCTAAAAACCTCCGGCATAGCGATCGTTACCCGGATGGGCCGAGACCCGGCCTTAGGGGCTCGGTCGCGCCTTCCCGCGCGATAGAGCGCGGTCCCGCCGCTCTTCGCGGCGCGGACGCCCCCCCTCTTCTCAAGAATCAAAGAATCCGTCTAACCCGGCACGGCTTTCGGATCGCTCTCATCATCAGAAATATCTTCTGCCCGCTGATCATTTGCTGGCTTTAATCCTGCCCGCTGACGGATGGAATGGACCGGCACGGTGCCGATTAAAGGCCCGTGGATGGTCTGGACCTGGACGCCCTGCTTGTCTGCCAGGCTGTAGGACCGGCGCAGCTTCGATAAGGTTTCCCTGTCCAGCCTCTCCGCGCCGGTGATATTGGCGGCGAAGACGAAGCGCTCGCCGCCGATATTGACCGGCTGGGCCTTGAGATCGCGCAAAGCCTCGATGCTGACCGGATAGTGCTTGACGACCGGATCGCCGTCGGCATCGGGAAGCGCATATTCAAACCGGGTCTGCTTCAATGCGATCGCCTCGGCCTGATCCGGATAGGCGGCGGCCATCTGGGCGCGCTGCTCATCGCCGACGGGGCGGATCAACCGGACGGCCGCCATGGGGACCAGGCGTCCGGGCTGGACTTCGACCAGTCTCGGCGCGCGCAGGCGGATTTCGTCCAAACCTGAGCGCGTGAAGGTCGGCTCGCGGTTGACGAAGACGATCCGGGTTTTGTAGTCCTGCGGCATGGCCCCGGCCTGCTGCCAGTTTTGCGTCAGCCGCGCATAATCGTCGTTATCCAGAGCTTCGAAATAGAGAATATTGCGCAGATCGAATTCGGTGCGCGGTCCGAGTTTCAGTTTGAATTGTGTCATAATATCCCTGCTTATCTATTGAATTGAATATGCTTCAATCTTTAAAGAATCATCTGTGTACTGTCAATTTTGCGATTTTTATCCTCTAGCGGAGAAGCGGCGGGAAGCGCCATGCGCTCGCTTTCGGAGCCGTCCGTCGCACGTTTTGCGAGGCCGTAGGCCCTTGCCATGACGGGCCCTTCCCATCCGGCCCCAGCCGGGGGCCGTCATGGCAAGGGCTGAAGGCCGGTGCGTGCGGGCCGGGCTTAAAGGCAGGAGCGGCAAGGCTCGCTTTTGGTGAGTCCTGAGCACAAGACTGACAAAAGCGAACCCGACAAAGAGGGAGGGCGGTAGCCAGAATAGGCACCGGCGTGGCCGCTTGTCGTCCTGGCAAGCCATTTTGGGTGGGGAAAGTGTGAAACGGGCTCGCGGGCAACGCGAGGGGGTTTCACATTTAAAAGATCGCCTGAGCTTTTTCAGGCGAAGGCGCAATTCTTGTCCGGATCTGGAGTTCATCCAAAAGCAAAGTAGACGGACGAGCGCTTTAAGATGTTAATATATAAGTTAAAAGGTTAAGGACGAAGCGCACCGCGCTATCGCGCTTTCCAAGCGCATCACGGAGAACCCGGCGTTCCCGATACCCCGATCATCTGTTCCCGATA
>CAYVJO010000181.1:0-1138 GCA_964451735.1 uncultured Hyphomicrobiaceae bacterium
CATGCGCTTGTGCCAGCCGCCATCGGCATAAATGTGCTGCTCGACGGGCAAGGCGTCAAAAAACTCATTGGCGATAAGAATGAGCGGACTATGCGGAAGGGCTGCCAGCGTCTCATGCCATCGCGGTTTGCACACGGAAGACAATGTACGATGCTGAATCTGGCGCAACGTCACCGATGTCTCCACGAGATGAACATGCGCGGCGTCGCAAAATGCAGGCGCCGCACGCGCCGCCCGTAAAGCGTCTTGCATCAAGGTGCCTCTGCCCGGTCCCAATTCGGCCAGCACGAAGGACTTGGGGCTGCCCATGGTCTCCCAGACCGCAATCGCCCAGACAGCGATGAGTTCGCCGAAGATCTGACTGACTTCTGGCGCAGTTACGAAATCCCCGGAAGCGCCGATGGGGCTACCGGTGCGGTAATAGCTGGTTTCTTCAGCGGTGAGACACCACGCCATGTAATCGGCAACGCTGATGGGCCCGTTCCCGTTCAGGTGGCGTTTCAATCGATCGACGGGCGAGGAGCGCATCTCATCCATCACAAATCCACCGAAGGAATGCATCAAAATATCGGCTCAATCGAAAGCATACAAGGTTCTGTTCTCAATTAGGTTGCAGCCAGCGCGCGGCGACGGTTTGCCTGGACGATCAGATAAGCTCCAAAAGCGAGCATTGGCAGGCAGTAGACCATGCCGGTGGAGAAATATTGTGTCGTGAAGAATCGGTCGTAATTCCATTCGCGGAAAAATTCCGAGGCTATACGCGCAACCGCATAGCCGCAAAGAAAGAATCCCGCTGTCAGCCCCGGCTTTTTGAAAGATCCTTTCGTGTGGGTGACATAGCGCAGAACGATGAATAGCACGATGCCCTCAAGAACTGCTTCGTAAAGTTGCGAGGGGTGTCGCGGACCCGCTGCGTGGCCGGGATCAAGCACTTCAGGCGGGAATTCGACAGCCCAAGGTACATCGGTAAGGCGCCCATAAAGCTCACCATTAATGAAATTCGCGATTCTACCGAAAAACAATCCGAAGGGGGCGGCGGCGGCGGCCAGATCGCCGAGAGACAGAATTGAAATACCATTGTTTCTGGCGAATAACACGATAGCAACAGTTACGCCTAAGAGGCCGCCGTGGAAGGACA
>CAYVJO010000181.1:1148-6226 GCA_964451735.1 uncultured Hyphomicrobiaceae bacterium
TGCCAGACCGCCAGAATGCGTTCCGGTTCCTGGAAGTAAAGAGTGGGCTCGTAAAAGAGCACTAAGCCGAGGCGCCCACCGACAACAGTTCCAAGCGTCGCCCAAAGCAGAAAATCGTCTGCCTTTTCGGGAACCATCAGCGGTGCGCCGCGCCATAGTTCTGGCGTGCTTAAGAGCCTGCGCATGTAAAGCCAGCCAAGGACAAGACCCGCAAGGTAGGCCAGCCCATACCACCGAACACTCAGCGGACCGAGCGAAACCGCAACAGGGTCGAGGGCAGGAAAGGGAATGGCCATAAGGTCCATGGCGCGTTATCCTTGGGCTGAAACGGCGTCGATAGCATTACGCCTTTAACTAGCAAGGCGGACCGCCCAAGCCAAGACTTGATGCAAGGCGGTCCACTCGCCAATATGCGCTTAGATGCAAGGCGCACTATCCTTTTTGCAGCTTGGAGACCACAATTTCATGACACAGACCACAGGCCGGTTTTTCGATGAGATGGCGAAGTTGATGACGGGAGCAGCGGGCGCGGCGCAAGGTTTGCGCGAAGATACCGAGACCTTTTTCCGTTCACAGGCGGAACGGGTGCTGCGCGATCTCAACGTCGTCCAGCGTGAAGAGTTCGAGGCCGTCAAGGCGATGGCGGAAAAAGCGCTTGAGGAGAATGAGCGCCTTGCAAAACGGCTCGAAGCCCTGGAAGGACGCGAGGGCACGTCAGGCTTGGCGGGAGCTACGCCGACACAAGCCGTGTAAGTCATTGCAATTCCCCGTGGAGAAGATCGTATGCGCCTTGCGAAGTGGGGGCGACACAGTTTACCCGCATAAATGGGTGCAGAGGGAGAAGCGCAGCCGCGTATCTTGCCTCCTTGTTTTGCGCAGAGTAAGCCCGCCAACGCAAGCAACGCGAAGGTCATGGAATGGCATCTGCTTTACAACTATACACGAGACTGACAAATCCGATTGATCTGACTGAGCAGATCGCGTCCATCAACGACTGGCCGTTCGAGAGAGCGGCCGAAGATGAGCTGACCGTAGTGATCGCCGGAAGTTGGAGCGATTATCATCTCTCGCTCAATTGGCGGGACGATCTGGAATCGCTTCACATCGCCTGCGCATTCGACCTGAAGGTGCCATATACCCGTAGCGCCGAGGTCTACAGGCTGCTTGCGCAGATCAACGAGCAGCTCTGGATCGGCCATTTCGACCTTTGGGCGCATGACGGGCTTTTGCTGTTCCGTCATAGCCTCATGCTGCACGGCGCTGATCCCACACAGAGCCAATGCGAAGCGCTGATCCAGGCGGCGCTGGAGTCCTGCGAGCGTTATTACCAGGCGTTTCAGTTCGTCGTCTGGGCCGGCAAACGCGCGGAGGACGCCATAGCGACGGCGATTTTCGAGACCGAAGGACAAGCATGACCGGGGCCGCACCCGCGCCGATTGTGCTCGTAGGCGCGGGCCGCATGGGCGGCGCCCTCCTTGAGGGCTGGCTTGCGCGGGGAGTCGAGCCTGGCCGTATATTGGTGCAAGAGCCTTCCCCATCGCCGGAGATGATCACGTTTCTTTCCGAAGCGGGCATCGGCTTTGGAGCGCACCCTGTGCTTCCAGCAGCGCCTTCGGTTATTGTGTTGGCCGTCAAACCGCAAATGATTGGCGTGGTTCTGCCTGCGCTTGTCCCGATGGCTGGACCGGAAACCGTACTCTTATCCATCGCCGCGGGGAGAACGATCCGGAGCCTTGAGGCTTACTTCTCATCCAGCGCGGCCATCGTAAGGGCGATGCCGAACACGCCTGCCGCCATCGGAAGGGGGATTTCCGCGCTTTACGGAAACTCCGTCACCACGCTTGCTCAGGCCGAGCAATGCGAGGCGCTCATGGCGGCTGTAGGCGACACCATATGGATCGACGATGAATCGCTCATGGACGCGGTAACTGCTGTTTCAGGATCAGGACCGGCCTATGTTTTCCTGCTTGCGGAATGTCTGGCCGATGCAGGCATTGCGGCAGGGCTTCCCGTTGAACTTGCCGACCGGCTAGCGAGGGCGACGATCTCGGGCGCGGGAGAATTGCTGGCGCGCTCCGATCTGGACCCTGAGGATTTGCGCCGCAATGTCACTTCTCCCGGCGGGACGACGGCGGCGGCGCTCGATGTGCTGACAGGCGGCGCGAGCGTGGGAAATGCAGGTCCTTTCCGCGATCTGCTTCGCGATGCCGTTATGGCTGCCGCGCGCCGTTCCCGAGATTTAGCCGGATAGCGTGCTCAAAAGCGCTTCTCGGGTAAGTTGAAAATCAGATGCAATCCACTTTTCTTCCATGTCACGAAGCGTCCGGCCCAGAGCTGGTCCAGCCCCCAATCCGTGCGCCATCAGGTCGGTTCCATTGAGCGGGAAGGTTGGGGAAGGCCAACGATCGGGCACGTTATAAAGCGCGCGCCATCCGTCAGCCTTGGTTTCAGCGGCGGATCGGCAATGGGCGATAAGCGTGCGGTCTCTATAGGTTCCCTCGCCCAACCGGTAGAGCAATATCCGTGCCGTCTTCTCATCGAGGCTTACGTCAAGCACCGGCTCCAGAGCCGCCATTGCCTCCAGCCTGCCCGTCTCCGCATTCGACAACCGCAGCCGCTTCGCCAAACGCTCGGTGTCCTCCTCGACCATGACGGCAAGTGCGCCAAGGCGACGGATGGGAACCGGCTCCAAACCATATTCGCTCTCTATAAGAACCATACGCGCAAAATCACCCAGCTTCACGATCCCGCCCAGCAGTGAAACGAGCAGTCCGCTTTCGGCCATCGGCTCTAATGCATATAAAGGATTTCGGGTGACAAGAATGCGTATCAGCTCGCTGCGGATACGTTCTGCTGAAAGCTTTGCAAGACCGGCGCGCTCGGCAATGCAGGCGGACACACCCTCGGCGTCGAGTGGGACGCAGCCATATTGCGCCGAAAACCGGAAGAAGCGCAGAATCCGCAGATAATCCTCGCGGATGCGTTCTACCGCCGAACCTATGAAGCGGATCCGCCCTGCCCTAATATCCGTCAATCCGCCGAGCGGATCGAACACGCGGCCTTGGCTATCGGCGTAAAGCGCGTTCATCGTGAAATCACGCCGCGCCGCATCGGCGGCCCAGTCCTGCGTGAAAGCGACGGTCGCCCTGCGGCCATGCGTTTCAACATCGTGACGCAGCGTCGTCACCTCGAATGGAAGTCCCTCTGCGACGACCGTCACCGTGCCATGTTCGATGCCTGTGGGCACAGCCTTGAAACCGGCTTCCTCAGCGAACCGGACCACCTCGACAGGCGTCGCCGTCACGGCCAGATCGATGTCAGTGACGGGCAGGCCCATCAAGGCATTTCGAAGCGCACCGCCGACAATGCGCGCCTCGTGTCCGTCCCGATTGAGGCTCGCGAAAATCGCCTTGAGCTGAGGCTGACGGAACCAGGCCGCCTCCGCGACGCTGGCATCACTTACCAAGTGCGGTTCAAGGGTCAAGACAGCCTCATCGGTGATCTCCGGCGAATGGCTCAGTCGCTGCGTTCGATACGGCCCGGAACGATGACGCCATCCTGAAAGCTCGGCGGGACATATCTGCCGCCAGGATCGCCCGTCTCCCATTGTCCGAGATAGACCAACCCGATCAGCATAAGCCCTGCGCCCGCTGCGAGCAGCCAGAATATCGGAGCGTCCGCCATAATGTCGTCGCCAGGTACATCTCGCCGCCTCACATAGACATATCCGAAATAGATCATGATCGGGAGCAGCAAGAGCAGCAGATTGACGAGGATGATCCTGATCATTCCGCATAAAGCCTTTCATACATAATACGCAAAATCCCTGCGGTTGCGCCCCATATGTATTTCTCGCCATAGGGGATTGCATAAAAATAACGTTCGCGCCCTTCCCATTGACGGCAATGGCGCTGATAATTCGAGGCGGTCATGAGAAAACCAAGCGGCACTTCGAAAATATCGGCGACTTCGCGTTCATCCGCGCGCAGCGTGAAATCCGGTTGTATGATAGAGACAAGCGGAGCAATTCGATAGCCGGTACGTGTCTGATAGGAATCGAGAAAACCGATTGGTTCGACAAGATCGGAAGCAAGGCCGATCTCCTCGTGCGCTTCGCGCAAAGCGGCGCCGATGAAGGAGCCGTCAGTCTGCTCGACCCGGCCACCCGGAAAAGCGATCTGTCCGGCATGTGACGATAGATGGTCCGCACGCCGCGTCAAAATGACCGTCGCGGCCGGTTTGCGATCAACAATTCCGATCAGCACGCTTGCCGGTCGGGCACCGCCGGGCGGCGCGGGATAGCCAGCCAGATCCGGATTGAGATCGTGATCGCCGCGCAAGCCGTCATCCGGCCAGACGAAACCCTTCACAGGCGGGGCCGTCAAACAATGCCGGCGCGCGCGCGTCTTGCAGTCCTCAGCCGTAAAGACGCCGTGATCCAAATCCATGCTTATAACCATCGTCTTGTTTAAATAGGGAAGAAATTTGCCTGGCGCCACTGAAACAGCCATCATTGACTCATTCGTCGCGTGCGAGCCGAGCCGCGTATCGACGCCTTTCAAAGAAGAGGCTTGCACTCATGGCCGCTTTCACCAGATAGTTGATGATATGGTAGATACAGCCGGATGATAGGTCAGCTATACTCAATCGACAGGTAAACAGCAAAAGATGACCCTGACGCAAAGCGACACGGACGTCCTGGAAAGGCTTGAAGCCACAAGCGCACGGTTTGGCCGCATACGGGAAGCCGCCTCCTCGGTGATTTTCGGCCAGGAGCATGTTATTGATCTGACACTTATAACCTTGCTGTCAGGGGGTCACGCTCTTTTGATCGGCGTTCCCGGGCTGGCGAAAACCAGCCTCGTTGAAACGCTCGGGCGGGTCCTCGGGCTCGACAATAAGCGCATTCAGTTCACACCCGATCTCATGCCATCTGACATTGTCGGCTCGGAAGTGCTCGAAGATGCGCAGGGCGGAACGCGGTCTTTCCGCTTCATCAAAGGGCCGGTCTTCACCCAATTGCTGATGGCCGACGAGATCAACCGCGCCAGTCCGAAGACGCAGTCAGCCCTTCTGCA
>CAYVJO010000182.1:0-6223 GCA_964451735.1 uncultured Hyphomicrobiaceae bacterium
TTTTCATCAATCAGATCCGTATGAAAATTGGCGTCATGTTTGGCAATCCCGAGACCACGACCGGCGGTAATGCGCTTAAATTCTACGCCTCCGTCCGGCTCGACATCCGGCGGATCGGACAGATCAAAGACCGCGAGGAGATCGTTGGCAATCAGACGCGCGTCAAAGTCGTCAAGAATAAGATTGCGCCGCCCTTCAAGCAGATCGAATTCGACATCATGTATGGCGAAGGTGTTTCGAAAACTGGCGAAATTGTCGATCTCGGCGTAAAAGCCGGCGTGGTCGACAAGTCTGGCTCCTGGTTTTCCTATTCCGGTCAGCGTATCGGCCAGGGACGCGAAAACGCGAAATTGTTTCTCAAAAACAATCCGGAAATCGCTCAGAAAATCGAACAGTCCATCCGGCAAAATGCGGGCCTGATCGCCGAGCGCATTCTGGGTGATATCGAGGACGATGGCGATGCCGCATCCCCGGATGAAGAGGGCAATGTTGCTCCGCTGAAGCCGAAAAAGACAGGTTGAGCAGCCCCGTCTCATTCGCGCCTTTCACCAAGGCCGATTGAAATCATTGAGGATTGTGAGGAATAGGCGGGCCGTCGCTGGACAGTCCGCATTACTGGCGTTAGACAAGAGTGCCTGTTTCCGTCACAATTTTGACTCTGGCGTCTATGCGCCAAAGCCGGCTAGGAGCGCGGTTCAGGACAGTCCGCCGGCATGGAAGACACTCGATGACCCGCACCAACGAAGTTCGATCCGCATTCCTGAATTATTTTCAGCGGCATGGCCATCAGATCGTCGCGTCGAGTCCGCTCGTCCCGCAAAACGATCCAACTTTGATGTTTACCAATGCGGGTATGGTGCAGTTCAAAAACGTCTTCACAGGCCTTGAAAAACGCCCTTATAGCCGGGCTGTAACCTCGCAAAAATGCGTGCGCGCAGGCGGCAAACACAATGATTTGGATAATGTAGGATACACAGCCCGGCATCATACCTTCTTCGAGATGCTGGGCAATTTTTCTTTCGGTGACTATTTCAAGGATACCGCGATAGAGCTGGCCTGGAACCTAATTACGAAGGAATTCGGGCTCGATAAGAAGCGGCTGTTGGCAACGGTCTATGCTGATGATGAAGAAGCGTTCGGATTGTGGCGCAAAATCAGCGGGCTGCCCGAGTCCCGCATCATTCGCATCGGCACCTCAGATAATTTTTGGGCGATGGGCGACACCGGACCTTGCGGTCCCTGTTCGGAAATTTTTTACGATCACGGCGACCATATCTCCGGCGGCCCACCTGGAAGCCCCGGCGAGGATGGCGACCGTTTTATCGAGATCTGGAACCTGGTTTTCATGCAATATGAACAGGTGACGCCTGACAGGCGCATCGATTTGCCCAGACCCTCGATCGATACCGGCATGGGGCTCGAACGCATCGCCGCTGTCATGCAAGGCGTGCACGACAATTACGACATCGATATTTTCAAGTCGCTTATTGCGGCCTCCATCAAGGCAAGCGGCGTCACGGTCAAGGGCGAGCGAATGATCAGTCATCGCGTCATCGCCGATCATCTGCGCTCGACGAGCTTCCTGATCGCCGACGGTGTTATGCCCTCCAATGAAGGGCGCGGCTATGTTCTGCGCCGGATCATGAGACGCGCCATGCGGCACGCCCATCTGCTCGGGGCGAGCGAGCCGTTGATGTGGCGGCTTGTTCCCGCGCTCATAGAGGAGATGGGCAAAGCCTATCCTGAGCTTGTCCGCGCCGAGCCCCTTATCGCCGAAACGTTGAAACTTGAGGAGACGCGCTTCCGTAAAACTCTGGAGCGCGGTCTTTCCTTGCTCGATGAGGCGACGTCCGGTCTTTCCAAAGGCGATACGCTTGCAGGCGATATGGCGTTCAAACTTTACGACACCTACGGTTTTCCCCTCGATTTGACTGAAGACGCGCTCAGGGAGCGGCAGATCGGTGTGGACCGTGACGGCTTCGGAGCGGCGATGGAGCGCCAGCGCGCCGAAGCCCGTAAGGCCTGGTCCGGCTCGGGCGAAGCAGCCACGGACCGTGTCTGGTTCGAATTGAGAGACGAACTGGGAGCAACGGAATTTCTTGGGTACGAAACAGAAAAGGCGGAAGGTCAGATCCTGGCTATCATTAAGGGCGGCAAACCGGTAAAGCAGCTCCGCAAGGGCGAAGAGGGCGCGGTCATTGTCAATCAAACGCCCTTTTACGGTATGTCGGGCGGACAAGTCGGCGATACGGGCCAGATCCGGGGTGGCAAATCCATGCTTTTCATGGTTGCTGACACGGACAAGAAGTTGGGCGACTTCATCGTGCATGTCGGGAGGCTTGAAAAAGGGCCTCTGAAAGTTGGCGACGCGGTGGAGCTGGAGGTTGATCATGATCGGCGCACGCGGATCAGGGCAAATCACTCGGCGACGCACCTGCTTCATGAGGCCTTGCGGCAGGTACTCGGAACGCATGTCGCGCAAAAAGGCTCGCTCGTCGCGCCGGGGCGGCTGCGTTTCGACTTCTCGCATCCCAAGCCGATGACGCCTGCGGAGATCGAAGCCGTAGAGAGCCTCGCCAACGCCATGGTCCTGCAAAATGAAGTTGTCGTAACGCGGCTCATGGGTGTGGATGAGGCTATCGAGTCCGGCGCGATGGCCTTATTCGGAGAAAAATATGGCGATGAGGTGCGCGTAGTGTCGATGGGGATCGCGTCCGAAGTCGATGAGCGAAAAAAAACCTATTCGGTCGAGTTGTGCGGTGGAACGCATGTGCGCAGACTTGGCGATATCGGTCTAATTAAGGTCGTGTCCGAAAGCGCGGTCGCGGCAGGCGTGCGGCGTATCGAAGCGCTCACAGGGAATGCCGCGCGTACTTATCTGAACGATCAGGATCGGCTTATCCGGATGGCCGCAGTAGCGCTGAAGGCCAAACCCGAAGAGCTTCCACAACGCATCAGCGCATTGATGGAGGAGAAGCGCCGTCTGGAGCGCGAGCTGACAGACGCCCGGAAAGCTGTGGCTCTTGGCGGAGCGGGTGGCTCAGCCGACCGGAACGGTCGCAGCGATGTTCGTCAGATCGGAAGTGTCAAACTGATGTCGCGCACGGTTCATGGCATCCCGCCGAAAGATATTCGCGGATTGGTGGACGAGGGAAAACGCCAAATCCAGTCCGGCGTTGTGGCGATTATCGGCGTTTCCGATGAAGGCAAGGCGGGGCTTGTTGTCGGTGTTACGGACGACCTGACCAATGAGTATAGCGCCATCGATCTTGTAAGGGCTGCTGCCCAAGCGCTTGGCGGAGCTGGAGGCGGGGGACGGCCTGATATGGCTCAAGCAGGTGGACCCGATGCAAGCCGTGCCGATGCAGCCTTTGCAGCAATCGCGGAACATTTGGCTTCCAGCGCCTCGGCGGCCGCATAGGCCGATCGAGATACGGCGAGCCTTTTGTGACGAGACAGAGGAAAGCCATTCGGCAAGACAAAGCCATAGTGCTCAAATGAGCTTACAGTCAGCCTGTAAAGGCAATCGACGGCAACGCCTGCCAGCAAAAAGTGTTTATGGAAGTGGCTTATTTGCCTTTTATATTCTGTTCGCAGATTCGCATTTGCGCATAGGACCCGTAAGTTAAAAACGGCAGATTAGTATCTAATATATTTTATTAAAATTCCTTACATGCCTTCCATATTTTACGTATTGTGTCCTGAATTGAAACGAACCGCGAATTTGGGGGCAAGTGTGTTCGAGTGGCCTGCCGCAAAACGATACATCATATCTTTGATCGCTCTGAGTTTCGTTTGTTCTGTCTCTTCAGCCTTGGCAAACGAGGTGATGCTTAAGCTGAATTCAGGAACCCTTACAATTTCAGGCAAGCTAATCGGTTTTGATGGCCAGAATTATCTGGTCGTGACGGATTTTCTTGGCGTCGTCAAAGTTGACTCGGAAAAATTTAGCTGCATTGAAGGCGTCTGCCCGAAAGTCTCGATTGGACATGCAGCCATATCTGACGATGGCGTTCTGCGGATCCGGGGGTCGAGGACGATGGGTTCCGATCTTATCCCGGCCCTTATTCGAGATTACGCCGCAAGTATTGGAGCCAGCTTTGATATCGCCGAAAAAGAGGCCGATAGCCTGACCTTTCAGCTCAGCGCCAAGGATGGGACGAAATTCGCCTCGATCGACCTGCAAAGGCGAGGCTCGGGAACGGCGTTTCCCGCACTGGCGTCCGGCGAAGCCGACATTGGCATGGCAGACCGCTCTATTACGGACGAAGAGATCGGCGCACTGGCAGCGGCCGGCTTCCCCCAAATGAACCGCCCAGGGCATGAACATGTGGTCGGGCTCGACGGCATTGCCGTCATCGTGTCATCGAAGAACCCGATCAATGCGCTATCGCTCGTAGATTTATCCCGGATTTTTTCCGGTGAAGCTAAGGATTGGTCGGAATTCAAATTGCCGCGCGGAAAGATCAACGTTTATTCTGCTGGCGAGACGACGGGTGATTTCCGAACTTTCTGGTCTTTCGTGCTTAAACCATTCAGTCGCTCGCTTTCGCCTAATGCAGATACCGCCAAATCGCATGCCGACTTGGCCGCAGCGGTCGAAAACGATGCCGCCGGAATCGGGTTTGCAAGCTTGTCGTTACTGGGATCGGCAAAGCCCCTGGCGATTCGCGACGTCTGCGGGTTAACGCATAAGCCGTCCGCGTTCAACGTCAAAAGCGGCGAATTTCCACTTGCACGCAACCTATACTTCTACACCACGAACATCGTAAAATCTCATACCAACGCCTTTTTACGCTACGCTCTCTCGCCAGACGCAGCCGATGCTTTGAAGACAGCTGGTTTTTCAGACGGTTCGATCATAACCGAGCCGTTCGATACATTTCGCGACAGGGTTTTCAGCTCGCTGAGCGCACCTCCGGAAGATTTCGATCTCGACCTGATGCGTCAACTGATCAAAGGGCTTGGGTCCGGAGAACGATTGTCTGCGACGATGCGTTTTGAAAGCAGTTCAGCGCAACTCGACAGCGAGTCTGTTCAGCAACTGCCTCGCGTCGTCGAATATCTGAAAAGCCGGGATCTGAAAAACGAGAAGGTCGTCATTGCTGGCTTTTCGGACTCCTCCGGCCTGTTTGCGAATAATCGCGAGCTTGCTTTGAGACGCGCGGCAACGGTCCGGGATGCCATTCTGGTGACGGCTGATTTCCGGCTTGACATGAAAAATCTGGAAATCCAGTCCTTTGGTGAAATATTCCCGGCCGCTTGTAACGATACGGATGTAGGACGAGAGAAAAACCGGCGTGTCGAGATCTGGGTGGTTCCGCAAGCGCGCACTCGCCCTGTCGTTCTATCCAGACAGCCGTGATTGCGTTTCGAGCCGTCAGCCTTTTCTGGTTAACCGGCCTCGCACTGCCGCAAGCATTGCGTGCGTCGTCTTTCCTCTTGGCACTGGCGTGTCTGGCCGCTCAAACCTTTATTCATATAGGCGCGGAGGCGAGGACTCCACCGGAGTGTCAAGCCAAAAAAGCCACGAGCGTGAGGACGTCTTATCTCATTCGGCGCTGCTTTCCGGAAAAACGCTTGCTGGAATTAAGAAGCGCTATCAACCAGCGGAAGTCGGAATTGACTGCCGCCGAACGCGAAACGATTGAGGGCTTTACCCGCATTTTCGGTATCGAAATCGGCGTATTGCGCTATTTGCACGGCGTCGCCTCAATCCGGGATACCGAACCGGAAGACCTGGTCGAGAAGCTGGCAGAGAAACTGGACCTGCACCTGGCTCTCATCGAACAAATCGAGGCGCTAATGGCCGATCCGTCCTCCGGCCTTCTCTGGCAGGAGTGTTTGCGCAAGGTGCAATCGGGGGATTATGTCCAAGCTGCAGAGATGATCGTTTCAGCCAGAGAGAAGCAGCTGTTCGATCAAGCCCAGCAGGCCGGGGACAGCGTTTCGGAAACCGAACGGCTTGCCGCCGTGGAGGGGGTTATCGGTCAGATCGCGTTGATCCGCTCCTCCTATGACGAATCAGTGCAGCGGTTTCTCGCGGCGTCCGAATTGCTTCCTGAGGGCGATCGAAAGACGCGCGTCTACAGTGAAGCAGCTGCAGACGCGCTCTATATTCAATCGAAAGATTCATGGGACGATGCAGGGTTGCAGCGCGCAATCGGCATATACAGACAGATCCTGAAGTCATGGCCGCATGCAAGCGGGCCTGCCTCATGGG
>CAYVJO010000183.1:0-3825 GCA_964451735.1 uncultured Hyphomicrobiaceae bacterium
ACACGCGGCCAATCATCCCTGGCGCAGTCATCAACGTCAGGCCTATCGGCGTGTTTCAGATGCAGGATGATAGCGGCATAGACGAGAAAATCATCGCGGTTCCCTCGCATAAACTGACGAAACGCTATGACGGCATTCGCAGCTATAAGGACATGCCCGAAATCACCATCGAGCAGATCCAGCATTTTTTCGAGCATTACAAGGATCTCGAACCGGGCAAATGGGTCAAGGTCATGGGATGGGCAGATGTCGACGAAGCCAAGCGTTTTATCAAGGAGGCGATTGAGCGCCATGTGAACAGCGTCAAATAAATTCGGCGCAGCTAGGCTGCTGCACGCGCCGTCATTGCAGGTCTAGCGCCACTTGTGCTCCGCCTATCACGGTTCCTGCACGGATGACATCCACCTGACCAATATATGGTCCGGAGGGCCAGCGATCAGCCCGGCGTTTCTTGCCGGCAAAAGCCACATAATGGGCCTTGCTGCGTTCGATCGGATCGATTTCGTTGACCGCCTCGAAGCCCGCGGGGCCGGTGACCTTTAGGC
Organism: uncultured Hyphomicrobiaceae bacterium; assembly: GCA_964451735.1. Lineage (GTDB taxonomy): Bacteria > Pseudomonadota > Alphaproteobacteria > Rhizobiales > Rhodomicrobiaceae > JAHQVI01. Next base: position 546 of record CAYVJO010000183.1, read on the forward strand.
GCAGCTTGTCTCCCTCGCGCATATTGACCAATCGCGCAAAGAAAACCAGCGCCTCGGAGCCGGCCTCAGCAGGAGGTATTTCCCCCATTTCGGCGTCGCGAGGAGACACGGGCGCACCAGCAAAGCCGGTCTCGATGATGGCTGCATCGCTATAGACAAGCGTCGACGCAATACCCCTCTGCCAGAGGCTTGACACCGGAACAGCGTCTTCCTTCAGGCACCTGCCATTGATCGGCTCGCCAAGAAACGGATCGACGATTTCGCCATTCCGGCGAACCGAGAGATGCACATGAGCGAATTGCGCGTTTCCCGAATAGCCGACCAGCCCGATCTTGACGCCTGCTTCGACTTCCTCGCCTTTCGCTACAGTAACGCTCCCCTTGCGCAAATGGCAATATTGCGTTTCCCAACCTTGGCCATGATCGATGACAACGCCATTGCCGCATTCCCGTCCCTCGACCGCCGGGCGAGGTGTGAGGGACACGACAAACCGATCCTCCATCCCGTCCCGAACCGCCTTGATGCGGCCGGCGGCCGCAGCCAACACCCCAATGCTGTCCGCCGCCGCTTTGGCAGATAATATTCGGAAATCCGTTCCTTTATGCCCATCATACGTCGCTCCGCCACAGCGGTAATCCCTCGACCCTGTTTCAGGATCGACATCCACATATTGTTGAATGAAACATGTTTTACCGAGCGCGCAATCGATGGGCAAAGACAACGAAATCGCGCTCTCGGCGTAAGACAATGCGGGCGCTACGAGTGAAGCCGGCCCGGTCAGCATCATGAATGCGCAGCACATCGTTAGGTTTAGCCGCATTACAGTAAAGCCAGCTCCGCAAGTTGCATCCGCATCGCCTCGGGAATGGCCTTGCCGGCGTCCACCCCTATTCCGCCGAGATCATCCGGCGCGTCTTCCGGCTTTAGATATCGCCAGCCTTGAAAGGGACGGCGCGGCTGTGGTTTCGTTTCGACAAGTCGCGGATCAAGCACAATCCCACAAAGAGTTCGTCCATCCATATCGGTCTCCTCGCGCAAGTCGAGCAGCCTTTGCCGGGCCCTCACATACCCTTTGATCACCCAGAATAGCGAACCGGAGGGCAGAAGCGCGTCCCTATGCCGGGGCATCTGCCGGGTGCGATGCACAAGCTCTGGCGATAGCCCCGCGCGCTGCATCGTCTCAATTCGCATGTCTTGCCATGCGGCAAGCTCGTCCAGGCTTCCGACTCCAACGCACAGTTTAATCAGATGCATCCTATGTATCCGCCTCCAGTTCGGCGATGACCGCGCCGGACTCTGCCTGATCGCCCTCGCCATATGGCAACGAAGTCACGACGCCGTCCATATCTGCGTGAAGGACATGCTCCATCTTCATCGCCTCGACAATGGCGATCTGATCGCCCAGCGCAACTTTTTCCCCTACCTTGACGAAAAGCCGGGCCAGACGGCCAGACATGGGCGCGCGCATGGCTTTTCCCGATGCCGCTTTGCCGAGCCTGCTATCATGCTCGGCAAAGCAGACATGGGTTTGGCGCATGTCCCGCCAGACAATGACCCCGCGATCTGTGCGGATGATATTGGCGGCGGCCAGCTTCCAATGCTGCTTTTCCTCGATTTGCGGGCCGTCCGGTGTCCAGGCGACGGTCACAACACGGCGATCGCCATTGGCGTCAACCGTATAGCTCACCTTTCGCGGGGATGCGAATTCAAAGGCATCGTTGCGGTCCCATGGGCTGTGGGGTTCGCTGGACACGATGCGGCGCAATCTCTCGGCCTCATGCTGCGCATCCAGAAGCATCACAAGGAGCGCGGAGGCGGCGTCTGCCTCGGTTTGCCTTTCGTCTCGCCAGGTCAACTCCGGCAGAGCATGCTCTATGAAACTCGTGGAAAGCGCGCCGGCCTCGGTCTTGGCACGCTGCGCAAGCGCGTGAAGAAAGGCCAGATTTGTTTTCGGGCCTGCGAGGATCGTTTGCCGGAGTGCGCCAAGCAGCCGATCGTAAGCCACGCCGCGCGACTCGCCATGACCGATGATCTTGGCGATCATCGCGTCGTAATATGGAGGAACGGTGTCGCCGGTTTCCACGCCGCTATCGATCCGAACGCCCTCGCACTCCGGGAAATGCGCCTGCCAGATTGGTCCAGGCGACGGCAGAAAACCGGTTTGCGGGTCTTCTGCGTAGAGCCGCGCCTCAACCGCCCAGCCATTTGCTGCGATCTCGTCTTGCGAAAGCGGCAAACGCTCCCCCGCCGCAACGCGGAATTGCCATTCGACCAGATCGACGCCGGTTATCAGCTCTGTCACAGGGTGCTCGATCTGAAGGCGCGTATTCATCTCCATGAAATAGAAAGGGACGTCGTCCGCCAGAGGTCCTCCGGGAAGCAGAAACTCCACCGTCCCCGCCCCGCGATAGCGGACCGCGCTCGCCGCTGCGAGAGCGGCTTGGGTCATCCGCGAGCGCAGCCCTTCCGGCATTTCTATGGCGGGGGCTTCCTCGATCACTTTCTGATTTCGCCGCTGCAAAGTGCACTCGCGTTCGAAGAGATGAACGGTATTGCCATGCGAGTCGCCGAATATCTGCACCTCGATATGGCGCGCCGGTTCGACGAGCTTCTCGATGAGTAGACGGTCGTCGCCGAATGCGGCCTGCGCCTCCCGACGCGCGCTTGCCGCGGATTCGATGAGATTGGCCGGATTGGAAACGGCTTTTAGCCCCTTGCCACCGCCGCCAGCTACAGCTTTCAACAGGACGGGGTAGCCGAGGGCTGCGGCCTCGCGCGTGAAGGTTTCGTCGTCCTGCGCCTCTCCGGAATAGCCCGGCAGCGTTGGAATTCCGAGCCCGGCAGCCAGACGCTTGGCGCGATCCTTCTGTCCCATGACGCGGATCGCTTCGGGCGTCGGGCCAACAAAAACCAGTCCGGCCTGTTCGCAGCGCTCGGCGAAATCGGCGTTCTCAGCCAGAAAACCGCAACCGGGATGGACGTATCCAGCTCCCGCCGACAGCGCGGCCTCGACGATGCGGTCCTGGCGCAGATAGCTTTCGGTGCTTGGAGCAGGACCAATTTCGATCGCTTCGTCAGCCGACCGCGCATGGAGAGCCGCCCGATCAGCGGCCGAATAGACGGCGATCGTGCGAATTCCGAGGCGTTTGGCCGTGCGGATCACCCGCAGCGCGATCTCGCCGCGGTTGGCGATAAGCACCGATTTGATCACGTTGTTGTTCCTTTGCGACGTGACGTACCATGCTAGGCAAGCGCACCAAAAAGGAAAAGAAAAAGGCTG
>CAYVJO010000183.1:3835-4797 GCA_964451735.1 uncultured Hyphomicrobiaceae bacterium
GACCCGGAGGCCAGCCTTTCCAAAAAACATTTCAGACACGATTACGACACTGCGGCCATCTCGTTTCCGTCCTCTTCGTAATCGGGGCCCGCCACGCGTATGCCAATATAGCGGATCTTACCAGCGATCTTCGCCTTCTCAACGCCCAGATCGGTCAGCTGGCGGCTGAAAATGGGCAGCCCAACGGGCTGGCGTCCGGTCATATCGCACCATTCACAATAATTATCGTAGAGTGCAAGTGCGGTGATGCTCGCACCATCGTCCTGACGGATACGATCCTCGAAATAGACCTCGATATCGCTCTTGGGCAGAGCAAGCTGAACCAATTTCGGGGCTTGTTGCACCGGAGGCTGCATGATTTCCACGATCTTGACCGGTTCAGGAACCGATTTTCTGATATGCTCATGCATACGCCACGGGCTGGTGGAAACGTAAAGACCGAGGCTAGACCCAAGTTCGACCAGAAGGGTTATCAAGATCGTCAGCCCTAACTCGATCTGTCTGACTTCGAAGCCCGACAGGGCCGAGAGCATCGCCGCTTGCGGATCAGCGTTCCTGGCGGCAGCACGTCCATCGAGCTGAGCGAGCTGAGCGCGGATAGCGTCCGACGCCTTTTGCAGTTCCTCATTTTTCCGTCCGGCAGCAAGCTCGGCTTCGAGCTTATGGAAATTCCCACAGAAATCGCGGCTCAGCGCCAGGGTTACGTCAGTGCAGCCCTTGGTGCTCTCCCAGCGGTAGTTTTGTTGCACCGCCTTGATCTCCGCCTCGACCATGCCGACCGAGCGGTGCTTCTCCAGCCATTTCTGCTGATCCGTAACTTGCCCGAGACGTGTCCGGAGATCCTCATATTGCTGCGCCTGCATGGTGCGAGCGCCGGTTGTGTCAGACCGGTTGAGCGAGGCAAAGCCAATCGCCGAAGTCAACGCGTATAAAATGCACACCGCCCAAAGCGCGGTTCCGCC
>CAYVJO010000183.1:4807-6221 GCA_964451735.1 uncultured Hyphomicrobiaceae bacterium
ATGAAGAATGGCATGAGGGCCTTTAGACCATCCGCGGCAACGCTCGCCGCGCCGAAGACATGAGAGTCGAATTCCGTTTTTCCGAGACTGAAACCGAACTGCCAGTTCATAGCCGCCGAGACGCCCAGAAGTATGAGCGCCGCTGCGCAACCGAACGCACCGAATACGTGCCGCATAACTGCCCCCTTCAATATCATTCTGGCCGCTTTGGCGGCTCTGATGCTTCCTGGGGGCGTTGGTGCAACGCAGCCTTTCGGGCATACATCAGCACGATTTGTCAGAATCGCATAGGATGCCCTGTCCAAACAATGAACAAGCAACTGACAACTTATCAGGCCGCTATTTCGCCGTTCATGCAGCGTGAAATACCGCTTCTGTCCCCACAGCGCTCACAAGTATTTGGGTCACGCTCCGCCGCAAGGAGCAACCGCATACCGTGAACCTTCATGAAGCTGGCGAAAGCCTGGCCCCCTCGCGAAGGAATCTATCTGATTCGCGCAAGTAAACGAAAACTTAACGGTTACCCACTACGTATAGGCGATAGGGCACAAGCGATGGCTTGATGTTGTGGATGACTTGGGGATAAACTGTTAGGAATCCACGATGATGCTGTTTGTGGCAACCGCTTGTTAGCTTCATGCAGAGCAAAATCACGGAAATGCGTGTGAGTGAACGAGGAATCGGTTCCCTAAGGTCGTATTTTTCCGCCTGGTATGAGGAGTTCTGGGATGTACCGCTTCAGCCTCATCATTTTCGGATTGGCGCTTGCTGGATTTTTCCTCCACCCGCAAAGATCCGGTGTACCTGCTCAGGATGACCCCCGCCTTGTAAAAACGGCAACCGATCATCTCGCTATAGTTTCGGGAACGGTGGTTTATAACGGCAACCGCGCCGATCGGCTTGAGGCCGAGCATAAATCGCTCGCGGCCCTCGACCGCTTGTCGATGATTGCTGCTGGCCTGCCTCCGCAACAGGCCGTAGAGGCTGGCGGCGGCGGGCAAGGCGATGACCGTCAGGCCACCCTCGATCCTGATCCTGCGAGCGAAACCGAAGTGGCTGCGCACCTTCCGTCTTCTGTGCGGGCCGATGAGCCCGATCCCGCACTTGCGGTGCTGTCGTTGTTTGACCTCAAAGCCTCCGCTCAACGGCATCTTAAAAGGCTTGGCTGTTATGCCGCTAAGATCGACGGCCTTTGGGGACCGAAAAGCCGGGCTGCTGTCGATGAATTCAACAAGGTGACTGGCGGCGCATTCGACGAGACGCCGTCGCCCCGGCTTGTCGGCGCTTTACAAGGCGCCCCCGATGGGATTTGCCAGCGCCGTTGTCAGTCAGGCGCGGAAAACGGCTCGTGCGGCGTTGCCTCGGCATCGAAAGGGACGGAAGGCTTGGCCGTTAAACAGAAAGCACCAGCCTA
>CAYVJO010000184.1:0-6175 GCA_964451735.1 uncultured Hyphomicrobiaceae bacterium
TGAACTTGGAACGAGGTCGCGATCCGTTGGCCAACCAAAGAATCTCTGCTTAGGGCATGAGGGCGTGTAAACCACCCTGAACGGGTACTTTGCTTTGCAAAATTTACATGTCTATACCGGACTTCCATTTTCGAATTTTGAAATCCCAGGAACATCTGTAAATCACTGGTTCAATTGGAGATTTTGGATTTGAGGTTTGAAACATGCGCCGATGTGGGTAGCCAGTCCATTCTCGGGTTCGTCCTATGAGCGCACTTGCACCACCGATGGGAGAATAATTGTCTCTTTTTACAGTGAAATTTGGTGAGATTATTTGGTTGCCTTTCTCGACCATCTCTGTCGTGATTATCGGCATGGAGGTACGGCACCTCCTCACGAACAGGAGGGTGAGATATTCATAGATAACCGCTTCTCGGTCAGGCTATCCCTCTCCTTCGATGGCATGCCCACCGCAATGGCGCATGCAACTGGGCGCGTTACGTTAAGCCGGAAGAATCGGCAATCACATATGATCTTCATCAACGCCAGGCAGCATGCAACTGTCCGGCTTATTACTTCTGCACAACCAGCGATGGTGATGTAATGACCTCCCTCCGCCTATTTTCTGATGCCCGGTACGCGACGAGTGTTCCGCGCTTTTCCAAGGAGATTTCTCCCATGACGCAAAGAATTGATGATTTTATCCATTCCAAGTACAAGCAGCAGACGACCCGGGCCAGCGGCTGGAAGGCTTTGGTGGCCGGAGCATTTCTCGGAATGGCCTCCCTCGTTTCCACAACGCCCGATGTCTCGGCCCAAACGCTCTTAAATGTGAGCTACGACCCGACGCGGGAACTTTACCGTTAGTATAACGCATGGTTTGCTGACTGGTGGGTGGCGCAGGGTAATCCGCGTCCTGAAATTCAGACCTCGCACGGTGGATCGGGTAGCCAGGCACGCGCGGTGATCGACGGGCTTAATGCGCATGTGGTGACGCTCGCACTCGCCGGCGACATCAATGCTATCGCTACGAAATCCGGCAAGGTTCCAAAGGACTGGCAGAGTAAGTTGCCGAACAACTCTTCTCCCTACACCTCAACGATCGTGCTCCTCGTGCGCGGCGGCAACCCTAAGAATATCAAGGATTGGAATGACCTGATCCGAGACGACGTGCAGGTGATCACACCGAATCCGAAGACTTCGGGCGGGGCGCGCTGGAATTATCTCGCCGCCTGGGCCTACGCTGAGAAGAACGGTATCGAACCGCGCGAATTCGTTGGTAAGATCTACGCTAACGTGCCCGTGCTCGACACCGCTGCGCGTGGATCGACGACGACTTTCGCGCAGCGTGGCCTCGGCGATGTCTTGCTCGCTTGGGAGAATGAAGCTTATCTCGCGCTCAAGGAATTGGGCGAGGATAAGTTCGACATCATAGTCCCCTCGGTATCCGTGTTGGCGGAGCCTCCTATCGCGTTGGTTGAGGGTAATCTGACCGATGAAAACCGGGCTCTGGCGACCGCTTATCTCAATCAACTCTATAGCCCTGAAGCTCAAGCCCTGGCATTGAAGCATTTCTACCGCGCTTGGGACACCTCCAAGGCCGATCCGGCAGATGCTGCCCGTTTCCCCGACCTTGTCCGCCTGAGCATTGAAGATTTCGGCGGCTGGGCAAAAGTGCAACCTGAGCATTTTGGCGATGGCGGCATCTTTGACCAAATCTACACAGCGAAGTAATGAGTAAGGTCAGACGGTCATTCAGTCTGAAATCCCCCACCCCGATGCCGGGGTGGGGCCTGTCATTCGGGATCATGCTGACCTTGCTGTCAGCTGTAGTCCTGATCCCGATGGCTGTTCTTTTGTGGCGCGGCTTCGTCGATTTCGGCGTAAGTGGCATGTGGGAAGTCGTAAACCGTCCGCGGGTCTGGAGCGCGTTGGCGCTTAGTTTTCGTGCGGCGCTTTTCGCATCGCTATTCAACCTCGTCTTCGGCGTGATTCTTGCTTGGGTTCTTGTGCGCTATCAGTTCCCTGGCAAAAGGATCATTGATGCGTCTGTGGATCTGCCTTTCGCATTACCTACGGCTGTTGCGGGTATCGCGCTGACGGCGCTTTACGCCCCGAACGGCATTTTTGGCTCTTTCATCCTTGAACATTTTGGCGTACGCATCGCTTACACAGAACTCGGAATCTGGATCGCGCTCATCTTCGTGGGTCTCCCCTTCGTCGTGCGCACAGTCCAGCCAGTTATCGAGGAGATCGACCAAGAGACGGAAGAAGCCTCGGCCACCCTCGGTGCTACGCGGCTGCGCACCATGACTCATGTGATCTTGCCCATGCTCGCGCCTGCGGCGCTGACGGGTTTTGCGCTTGCGCTCGCGCGCTCGGTGGGTGAATACGGCTCTGTTATATTCATCGCTGGCAACCTGCCTAACTTGACCGAGATCGCCCCGCTTCTGATCGTGATACGTCTGGAAGAATTCGATTATGACGGTGCTGTCGCAATCGCAATCGCAATGCTTTTGATCTCCTTCGTGCTGCTCTTGGCCATCAACCTCGTCCAGATTTGGAGCCGTCGGCGCATGGGCGCGGTGTGACAGAGGACGAACAATGACCAACTCACTCACCGTTCCAGCTCGCCACAGTTTCCGTTACGCCACGACCGAGCCGGTGCTGGTGAAATGCGGTCTTGTCGTCCTATGCCTCGCTGTGTTGACAGCCCTGCTCTTTGCTCCCCTGATCATCGTTTTTGAAGAAGCGCTTCGCCGCGGATGGGCCTTGGCGGTCGCGTCGCTCTCTGAGCGCGATGCGCAGGTGGCAATACGGCTGACGCTGACGGTCGCCGCGATCACGGTGCCGCTTAGGTATTGCCGCAGCCTGGGCAATCACCAAATACGACTGGCGGGGGAAGGCCTGGGTCATCACGATGATCGACCTGCCATTCTCGATCTCGCCGGTCGTGGCCGGCCTTCTCTTTGTGCTGCTTTTCGGTGCCAACTCGGCCCTGGGCGCCTGGCTGGTTGCGAATGGTTACCCCATCGTCTTCGCGGTGCCTGGCATCGTGCTGGCTACGATGTTCATCACCTTTCCATTCGTTGCGCGCGAACTGATCCCGGTGATGCTGGAGCAGGGCCGTGCCGAAGAAGAGGCGGCATTGACGCTTGGGGCCAGCGGATGGCGTACTTTCCTCACGGTCACTCTTCCTAACATCCGCTGGGCATTGTTATATGGGGTTCTGCTCTGCAATGCCCGCGCCATGGGCGAGTTCGGCGCGGTTGCTGTGGTCTCTGGTAAAGTCCGGGGACAGACTACGACGATGCCATTGATGATAGAGATGTTCTATAATGAGTACCTGTCAGTTGCGGCGTTCACGATGGCAAGTCTCCTCGCGCTTCTCGCCCTTGTCACGCTTACGCTGAAAACGATACTGGAGGTCGCCTATGCTGACCAGCTCGCCGCCGTCCACCGCCATCACTGACGAAAAGAGGCGTCCCGTGAACATCGAGATCGACAAGATTTCCAAGCTCTTCGGCGCGACCGCTGCGTTGTACCCGGTGTCGCTTTCAATCCCCTCGGGCACGCTAGTGGCGCTGCTAGGACCTTCTGGATCGGGCAAGACGACACTATTGCGCATTCTCGGCGGACTGGAGTTCCCAAATGAGGGCAGGGTCCTGTTCGACGGGTCTGATGCTACCGGGCTCTCCGTGCAGGAGCGCCGGGCGGGCTTTGTGTTCCAGTCTTACGCGCTTTTCCGGCACATGACAGTGTTCGACAACATTGCTTACGGTTTGCGCGCCCGGTCGCGAAAAACCAGGCCGCCCAAGGCAGAGATCGCGCGTCGCGTGAACCAGCTTCTGGAACTGATCAAGCTGCCAGACATCGGCGGGCGCTATCCAAACCAGCTCTCGGGTGGACAACGGCAACGTGTGGCCCTTGCCCGGGCGCTCGCCATCGAGCCGCGGATGCTGCTGCTAGATGAACCATTCGGTGCGCTCGACGCCAAAGTGCGCAAGGAATTGCGGCAGGGCCTGCGCGACATTCACGACTCGACTGGGCTGACCACTGTCTTCGTGACCCATGACCAGGAGGAGGCGATGGAACTTGCAGATCTTGTCGTTGTCATGTCGACGGGCCGGATCGAGCAGGTGGGCAAGCCTGAGGACATCCGCACCCGCCCGAAGACCGCCTTCGTGCGCGAGTTCATCATGGCCTGAGGCAAGCATGGCAGAATGATTGGCATCGGGATAACCGGCTCGGCGTTCTGGCTTGTTCCGGCTCATTTTGCAAGTACAGGATGCGAGTGTTCCGGATCTGGATTTGCCGTCGTAGGGCAGGACCTCAAGGCTGGCGGCGTTCTTCCTGGGAAGGCATTTCAAAGATTCGGCGTGCTCCGGTGAAACGCCAGCCGGAACAGGGTTCGGCATGAACCACGGTGAGCATCTGGCCCTTATGCGCGCAAGACTGTTTCTCATCGGGGAGAAGTGACGATGAGTGACGTCATCCTTGACCGTATCGACCGCAAGATCCTGCATGAGCTGATGCGGGACAGTGCTCTCCCTGTCGCGCAGCTTGCCGAGCGCGTAGGCTTGTCCCAGACTCCTTGCTGGAAGCGCGTCCAGAAACTGGAAGCAGCCGGCGTCATAACCGGCCGCGTAGCGATTGTCGATCCCAGCAAGATCGGGGTGGGCCTGACGGTTTTCGTCGAGATCGAAGCAGCCGAACACACGCCTGAATGGCGCGAGGCGTTCCGCTCTGCGGTAGCCGACCTGCCCGAGGTGGTGGAAGTCCACCGGATGGCTGGAGATGTGGATTATCTGCTTAAAGTCGCCGTCTCCGACATGGACGCCTACGATAGGTTCTATCTGAATCTGACCCGGCAGCTGCGCTGCCGTAATGTCACTTCGAAGTTCTCGATGGAACGTTTGAAAGTCACCACGGCTTGGCCGATCAATACGACGGACCCTTGAGTCCAGGGGAACGTGGTTCCCTTTCAGCGGCGAAAAACGAACGCCTTATTCACGACAAACCTGCTAGTGTATTTGAGGTATAAAGGGGAGATTGAAATGGTGCACACCCTGCTGATCCCTGGAATCGACGGCTCGCCTGAGCCGCACTGGCAGCATTGGTGGGCGAGCGTCGATCCCTCGGCGATGATCGTGAATCAGCACGATTGGTCGAACCCAACACCTGTGTCATGGGATATAGAGGTAGCAGGCGCTGTACTCAAGCATCCCGGTGCGATACTCGTTGCGCATTCTCTGGGTTGTCTCGTAGTGTCGCGGCTGCTTACGAACTGGCCTCAGTTGCGTATCGGTGGCGCGCTCATGGTCGCCCCTGCCGACCCGAGCCGCAGCCCGCGTCTGGCGCACTTCGTGGATACGCCGCGCGATGAGTTGCAAGCGCCTACGACGGTGGCCGCCAGCCGGAACGATCCCTGGATGACATTTTCCGCGGCCTTCGATCTCGCCGAAGATTGGGGCGCAACCTTTGTCGATCTGGGCAAGGCAGGCCATGTCAATGTGGACAGCGGCTTTGGCCCTTGGCCAAGTGGGCTTGCCCTGCGCGACGCGCTGCTGCAACGGTCGCGAGCTTCGGTGCATTCCACTCCGATTGGGCAGGCGCCCACACACCGATGGGCCATCTGATGCACAACTTCTCGATAATATCCGTGCGGCGCGCAATCGCTTCACAACGCAAGAATTGTGCTATAGCGCTCACGCTTTTCGCGGTCGCCTATGTTTTCATCCTCGCCACGATCTTTGCGCCGAAAGCAACTTTTGTTTCTCAAACGCCAACGCTTCAGGCCCCGATGTAAAGAGAGAATGCGTGCCTTTACCTGGTGCATTGCTGGCGAAAGTCGCTTAGCCATTTCGGCGCTCGGGAACAAATTGTCCTTATCTTTTTTCCATGCAAAGTACGTATCGCTATAATCTTGTCACCGGCAGAGTTTTGGCCGTGTCTAAATGGCCAAAAAAAGCTCTTCTAAGCCAAGTTTGCAAAAGCTTGTTTTCGTGAAGGCGGCGACCGCCTTTCTGGTTTTATAAAAAAACTGCGATGATGAAAGATTCTGAGCAGGCATTCGTTGAACAACGTATGAATACCGGCTTAGCCCAGAACCTTAAATCGGGAGACTTGGTTTATGTCGATCACCATCTCCGGCCTGACAAAACGGTTCGGTCAGACGGAAGTCCTGCGCGGTATC
>CAYVJO010000185.1:0-6146 GCA_964451735.1 uncultured Hyphomicrobiaceae bacterium
TGCATATAGGCAAGGCGCGCTTCATCGATCTCGTTCCTGCCGCCGCGAAGACCCGCCGCGATGATGCGGATTGCGTCGCGTGCGCTCAGCCGTCCGGTATCGAAACGCTGGGCGAGGCCAAGCATGTCGTCTACGCCGAAAGCGTCTTCAAGTTCGGCGAGCGCCCCGAGGGTCAGGCAAAGCCTATAAGGCTCGCCATCCAGAATTGCGGCGATTTCACCGCGATGACGATTGACCATGACAAGCCTCGCCTAGGCTGCGGTGAAGACAAGCGCGCCGGCGGACTCCAGCGCGATCTCGAAGGTCAGCTCATTGTCATGGCCGCCGGAATATTCCAGGGCGGTTATCTGGAAAGCGCCTTCGACGGTGCCGAAATCGGGGATGACGATCTGCCAATTGCGGATCACGCCCTCGAAGAAATATTCGCGCACCGTTCCGTCGGACGCCTCGTCCTTGAAAATGCCGCTACCGGAAAGACGGGCTGTTTTCACACCCGCTCCAGCCAGCAATTCGCGCCACTCATTTGCGGACTCCGCGTGGGTGATATCAACGGCCGCCGCGTTGAAGGCGAGGCCGCGCGTGCGCAACCCCGCCACTGTTGTAAAGCCGCCGGTGCCTGTGGCATCGACTTTCAATAATAGGTCCTTGCCGCGTTGGGCCGCCATGGGTTGTCTCCTGGGATGGTTTGGGAACGTCACATGCCCGGATGGCGCCGGGGTCAACCCGTAGGTTCAGTGACAGCGCGCAAGCGGATAACGGCGTGATAGGTTTCACCGTCCGGGTCGCGCTTGAGATCGGAATATTGGTGTGTCAGATTGATGAGGCGGTTGTCGCTCAGCGCCAGCTCCGCATCGTCGAGAAGATGACGGATCGCATCCGCAATACCGTAAACTTCGCGCTTGCCCCCATGACGGGACCACACATGCAGCATAAGAATATGCTCCGAGCCGCGCTCCGTCCCTGTGCTCCAGTCATTGACTCGCATCTGATCGAGAACGATATACGGGAAGGCGGCGTTCTGCGGAATGCTGTCATAAATCCGGTTTCCACCCAGAAGCGCGGCTAGCCCGCTATCAGCGGATAGCGCCTCATAGGCAGCTTTCTGCAAGTCCCAACCAGGGTTGCTCATGGGCTGTCTCCATTAGAACGGGTTACGGGCCGAATTTGCGAGCCAGGCCTTGAGGCGTCTGACGATGCCTGCGCTGCTTTCGTGGAGAGCGGGTTCGAGCCAGGGCAGTGCCGGACGTTCCAGGCTTCCCATTTCTAGATGCCAGCCATATTCAAGCGCCGTCCCCACGATCGCGCTTTTGCCGTCTTCCGCAATCTCGACGATGAGGGAGCGGGCCAGCGCGCCGGACCGGCTTTCAGGAGGGCGGTTATCCGCGAGCCCGGCGCGCGCAGCCTCACGTAGGGCCTGAGCGGCGGTACGTAGCTGCTCTTCAAGCTCAGCGTCGTCGGCGATCCGCGATAGCGCGCGGTGCAGACCGTCGAGCCCGGTCAATTCGCTCGTGAGTTTCACAGGTCGACCCGCTCGCAATGGCAGTGAAGAAACCGACCGCGTCCATCCTTGTCGAGGATAGCGACGATCCGGTAGATGTCGTTACCCTTTCGGATACGCATGGCCGGGGCGAGATCGCTCCGGCCACGGATCGTGATCTGATAGGCAAGTTCGCCGGATAGCCGATCCGCGCGAACGCTTTCTTTCCCCGAAACGGCTTCAATCGCTCCCCAGACTTCCGCCACTGCCTCCCAGTCGGTGAGCGCGCCACCTCCCCCGTCGCCGCTCCGGATTTCCCGCTCGATCGTCAGGAGGTGACGGAGCTTGCCGATCCGCTCGCTCATAGCTTCATGCTCCGGTAAGGAGCAATCAATGCCGAGACCGCCAGAGGTATGGGGCTCGCAGTTTCACCGAACAGCACGGGCTCGCGCGCTTCGTACCAATGCGCCACCAGCATCTTGATAGCCAGACGCACGGGTGTGGGAACGTCATCCGCAGCTATGCCATATCCTGCGGTGAAGGCGATCTCGATACCGTTCACGTTTCGGCCCGGCAAAGGCCAGCTTTGCCCGCCATACCGCGCAAGACGTGGACGGCGCGAGAACGCATCGATCGTGAACAGGCTCGGCGCGAGGGTAACCGACGTATCCTCCGGACCGTAGAGCCGGACCGCGTCGAGGCTGATCAGAGGGCTGAGCGGAAGCTCGACATAAGCTGCGTCGGGCCAATCGTCGAGATAAAGCGACCAGCTCTGCCTGATCAAAGCCAGGTCTAGACACCGCTCGATATGTAGGCGCGCCGCGAGGATAAGACTTGCGATCAAAATGTCCTCAGCTTCGCCATCGACGCGGCAGTGGAGCTTTGCTTCGTCGAGCGAAACGGGCTCTAGCGATGGGCCAGATGTCAGGATCAGGGGCATGAGACAACTTCCGCGAAAAGGGGCAAAGCCTGAATCGGTGCAGAGCGAATGTATGGGCTCGGGTGAATGGATAGCGAGCGCGCTTTATGGCTGAAAATCAGCACTCGATTGGTGGAATACGATCTTGGGCCCGGCGTTTTTATGATGCGACCGAGCCGGTCAGCATTGGGCGCGCTTCCAACTCGAAAAGTGAGGCCGCGAGCGGGGGAGTGCATCGCGGCCTCGGCCCTCGCAAGGGCCATCGCGCTAGGGGGGCAGCGCTATGATGTTGCTTGTGTTTGATGCTGTTATCGAGCGCCGTCAGTAGAAACAAAAAAGCGCCGCTCGGTATAGCTTTGGAATTTGCGTATATCCGGATCGCAGTAGGGAGTCCTTATCGCCGCGCGCGGCGCATGGGGTGGAACCGTAACTGTTTAGTTAATGATCGTATTTCAAAGACATACGCCTTAAGTCTTCATATCGTGCTAGAATGGTCTGTCATCCGGTCAGACAGAGTCATCACGTGATTCGGAACCTGAGATTTCAGCAAAACCAAGGCAGATGTTGCCAAAATGCCTAAGGGTGATTGCTGATGACAGGTCTTTGTCCGCGCGAGCCACAATCCGTATAAGCCGTCAGACTGTCCCAAATTTCAAAAGTTTGATTGCATGGAAATCCTGGACGCCGCCGCCGACCCGTTTCGTTGTGTAGAACAACACATAAGGCTTGGACGAATAGGGATCACGCAAAATGCGAATGCCTAGACGATCGACGACAAGATAACCGCGCCCAAAGTCCCCGAAGGCGATCGAGAAACTGTCTTCCCCGATCTCCGGCATGTCTTCGGTCTCGGCGATCGGAAAGGTCATCAGCGTTGCGCCTTGTCCGACTTGTTCGCCTGGACGCCAAATATAATTACCGTCGCCATCCTTGATCTTCCGGATCTGGGCCTGGGTCGAGCGGTTCATGACCCAATGCGCATTGGCGCGATATGACGATTTCAACGTGTAGACGAGGTCGATCAGCTTGTCAGCAGGGGAGCTTGCCGGAAAATCTCCGGAGATGCCTGTCGCCAGATAGCCGATTTCGCCCCAGCTCCAGCTCGCGTCCGCGACCTTGGCATAGCTGAGGAAGCCCTTGGGCTTGTTCACGCCATCGCCATTGACGAAGGCGGCGTTTTCTTGTTCCGCAAAGGCGATACGGACTTCCTCAGCCACCCATTCGTCGATATTGACGGCGGCATCCTCCAACAGCGTCTGAGTCGCGGCGGGCATGGCGTAAAGCTCCATGGTGGGGAACGCCAGTTCCGCTAGAGTGGGCGAGTTGGTCTGCGCGCGCGTTCCTGTTTCCGCGACCCAGCCTGTAGCAGCGCCAGTGATCGCGAAAGGCTTTTTGTAGCTGTTGCCCGAGACCTGACGAACGCCTGAAATAGCACGGATCGGCGAGGCCTCGCGCAAGGCGCGCATTACGCTTGCCTCGACTTCATCCGGCACCAGATAGCCGCCATCGGCATCGGTCCCGGCAGAGAGAGCCTTTTCCTCCAGACGGCGCAGACTACCCGTCTCGCCGCGTCGCATATAGCTCTCAAAGGCCGTCTTGTGTTCCGCCGAAGCCCCGGTTTGTGGAAATCCGCCGCCTCTGTGCGGGCGCGACGCCTTCAGTACGAGGTGATCAACCGTGGTTTTATATTCATCCAGGACGCGATTGATACGGTCGAGCTTGTCAGTCGTCACAACATCGGCCACCATCCGCCGCTCGATCTGGGCGAGCCGTTCGTCATTCGTCTCCTTGAACGCCTCGAAGACATTCAAGAATACGTCATGATTCTCGTCGATATGAGAAGCCTTCGGCCGCGCGGCCTTGTTTTCCCACGCGCCTGGAGCGTTGTCTTCAGTCATTTCATCCTCATTGGTTGACGAAGGATTGGATCAGTTGGAGGGCGCTACGCCCTGGTAGGAAAGCCCCGCCCGGCCGAGCTTCGCGCCGCGTGGGGGAGGCGCGGTGGGCGATTTGCCAAGGGAGCCGCGAAGCGGGCTGCTCGGAGCCTTGGGGACCAAAGCGAGCGTGCTATGCGGCCGGGCGGGGAACCATGCTGCGTCTGATTTGACGGCGCTAACGCGTGCGCCAGGCAGCATGGGGAAAGTGACTATGGAGATTTCCCACAAGTCGATTTCGTAGAGGCGGCGCTGGCCCGTGCGGGGGTCCCGCACGGCCTTGCGTGTGCGGAAGCCGATGGATAGCCCGTCGAGCGCTCCTTCGCGCATGAGCGCGAGAATCTCGCGCGCGCGCCTCACGCCGCCAATCAGGCGTCCACGGACATAAAGGCCACGCGCCTCTTCGCGGATGATTTCCCATGCGCCGATGGGCTCTGCCGGGTCGTGCTGAAAGAGCATGCGAACGCCAGAGGCCGCGCGCCTGGCAAGCGAGTAGCGGAACGCGCCGGGCATGACGATGTCACGGCCCTGGTCTTCTATGCCGAAGAGGCTTGCGTAACCGTCAAAAATCCCGTTGCCATTGGCGCGGATCGAAGGTGGAGACGGCAGGCATTCGGACCAGCCTGCAGGGCTCGATGGATGTTTCAAAGCGATGATCCTGTATGAGCGTCAGGGGCGAGCGTCCGGCGTCACGATAAGTGCGACGGCCTTAGTTACGAGCGGCGCTATCAGAAATCGCGCCGGTACAGCGACGAGCGCCGATAAGGGCCACGCGCTGAGCCAGAACAGGGTGGCGTCGAGCGTTAGTCCGGCATTCCGGATAGCAAGGCTCAAAGACACGACTGCCGTCAGCGTCAAGGTCAGCGCAAAGGCTTCAATCGCCGAGTAATGGTGACGAGGAACAAGCCAGGTTTTGCGGATCGCCCTTGTGTGCCCGTCCTTCGCGCGCTGAGCGCCTTGCTCCTTACGCCCTGTTTCCGGGCAAAAGACCGGCTCCCATTCTCTCTGGAACGCAGCCCGCCCGTATGGACGCGATTCGGTGCGGACGATGCGTATGCGGTTTTTTCTTTTGGCCGTAGTCCGCATCTATCCTCTCGGATGACAGTAAATCCGAAACAGAAGTGATAGCGATACAAGTCAACCGGTATTCCAGATATTGCTTATTCCTGCGACTGAACCGGTCCATAGCCGACTGCTGCGCGCTTCTCGTCCACGGTCAGGAAGTCTGCCCGTTGGACTCGGTCCCAGAGGGCGGCACGGTCGTGCGCCAGAGCGTCGATCCCGTCGAGCGAAGGCCGCAGTTCAAGTCCGCCGCCGAAATGCGGTCCAAGCCATCCCGAGAGCGCCTTTAGGGTCCGCGACACCAGCGGCAGAATTGTCTGCCGCCAGAGCACTCGGTTCGCTTCGGCGTAATTGGCGTAGGTATTGTCACCCGGTATTCCGAGCAGCATTGGCGGTACGCCCAGCGCAAGCGCAATCTCTCGCGCCGCTGCATGTTTTGCCTGGATGAAATCCATCTCAGCCGGTGAGAGCGACATCGATTTCCAGTCCAGCCCGCCTTCCAGCAGCATCGGCCGCCCGGCATTCACCGCGCCCTGGTAATTCGCTTCCAACTCGGCTTTGAGACGGGCAAATTGCTCCTCGTTCAGATGCCCGCCCGCGGCCGAATAGACCAGCGCGCCAGAGGGCCGCGCCGCATTGTCGAGCAGTGCCTTGTTCCAGGCGCTCGCTGCATTGTGCAAGTCGATCGCAGTGCTGGCGGCCTCGATTGGCGACATGCCGTAATAATCATTGGACGGATTGAACAGCGCCATAT
>CAYVJO010000186.1:0-6142 GCA_964451735.1 uncultured Hyphomicrobiaceae bacterium
GCGGGCCGATATTCTTGTCCTCGACGGCGCGCTTGTTCTCGTGGAAGCGCGAGCCATCGACGCCGTATGCTATGGCCTGGTCCTGCAGGTCGCATTCTCCGCCCTGATCGCAAATAGGGCAGTCGAGCGGGTGGTTGAGGAGCAGGAACTCCATCACGCCTTCGCGCGCCTTCTTCACGATCGCGGTGTCTGTGCGAATGGTCGGCGGTTCGCCATCCCGCCCTGGGCGCAAATCGCTTACGCTCATATGGCAAGATGCGATGGGTTTCGGCATCCCCGCGATTTCGACGAGGCACATGCGGCAGTTACCCGCGATAGAGAGGCGCTCGTGATAACAGAAACGCGGGATCTCCGCACCTGCAAGCTCACATGCTTGCAAAACGTTGAGACCGTCCTCGACGTCGATCAGCCTGTCGTTGATGATCAGCTTGGGCATTGCCGGTTTCTCTATCTAACCTTTTCCACGCAGAATTACGCGGTGTCGTACCGCAACGCAACATGGCCGAAGGACGCAACGCGAGCTCTATAGGCCCGGATGCGCAAAATAGCCAGAGGTCTCGCAAGCTTCCTGCGCCTTGTACACTGTTTGCAGAAGCAGTTCCCTGTCCGGGTTAGCCGAGGCTATGCAGGAATCCGGCGATGTTCTATCGCCTCGCTCAGTTCGGTAAGGGCTTTTTTCAACTCCTGATCTTCTGTTGCCGAAATCTGCTCTGCAAGCGCGCGTGTAAGATCGCTCCTGTCCTGTTCAATCAAGATCGGGTGATAGTACGGCAATTCTTTGATAGCGCCTCTGATCAACTCAACGATATCGGACCTGGAGTAAAGCTTCGTATCAGCAATACTGTTTATAAGCTTATGATAGATCTGACGCGCTTCGCTTTTCATCTGATCGAAAAGAGCGACATGGGTTTGATATCTCTTGTCATTTACAAGTGTTGCAAGAAAGGGCTCGCCGATGTCAAGCAATATGCCTGCTGCCTTGGACTCATAAACTTTCAATCTTGCGAGTTCCGTGGCATAGGGCTTGCCGTTTTGGGCCTCGTTCGAGTAAAAAACGATAAGTTGTTGAAGCGGCTGCAGAAGCGGTCTCAACTTCTGATAACGCACGGTAATGGCGAGGTCCTTGTTCAGCCCCATGCGCAGCGGGATATTGTCGGAACTGACCATGCGCTCAAAGACCGGCTTCGTTTCGGCGCCAGATAGTGTTGGCAGCGCCAAACCATCCGTTTCGACGCGCTGGACGAGAGCTCTGTAGTCGGTTGCGTCCCACGCTTCATCGACGGGGGGATAGCTTTTTTGAGCGTTGGCGGATTGGGCGGCCGCGGTCACCCACAAAATCAACCAGGCGGATGACGTCATTATTTTGAGTAGGGGTCTCATGAAAATTCCTTCTCCCGGAAGCTTTCTTCGATGGGCGACTTGTTCCCTGTGCTCGAAATCCATCCGCTGTCGCGCTTTGGCGGGTGGCGACGTTCGGGTCGAGCAGAGATATCGCCCCAATGATTTTCGCATGGTTTTGGATCGGCAAGTCCCTTCGCGGCATTCCACGGAATGATGAGGAGGGCCTATCGATTCCGACACAGGACAACATTATAATCAAATTTATGTGGCAGTAGTCTGGACTTATGCCGCTGTGATGAAATATCTTCCATTTATGTCAAGTTATGTAAAATGATGCGATCGAAGCCAAAACGACAGGCTCAAAACGACAGCAAGCTCGTGTCCGTTTTTTGACGAAAGGGGAATAGAGCACTAAGAAGATTTGGTTTTATAAAAAAATCGTCGGACAATTCTGCGCCGGCGCGAATGACCGTCAAAGGAGGAATTCATGTCAAAATTGTTCAAGGGGCTCATATCCGCCGGGGTGGCGGCTGTTGTCGCATCCGGGATCGCCATCGCGCAAGACCGGACCAATTGGCCAACCGACATTACCGTTGGAACTGCAAGCCAGGGCGGCACCTATTTCGTTTACGGCAACGGTCTTGCGAACTTCATTGCCGAGAGTTTGGGCGTTAAGGCGTCGGGCGAAGTGACCGGCGGCCCGGTTCAGAACGTAACGCTCGTGCAAACCGGCGACCACCAGCTTGGGCTCGTCACCATGGGCCCAGCGTTTGAAGCCTGGGAAGGCCGTAGCGAACTTGCTCCCGGCGTACAGCATAAGGATGTCCGCGCCCTTTTCCCAATGTATCAAACGCCATTTCAAGTGATCACGCTTAAGAGTTCTGGCATCAAGTCGGTTTCTGATCTGAGTGGCAAACGCGTTGGTGTCGGCCCAGCCGGCGGTACACCCGGCACCTATTGGCCGCTGTTCATTCAAGCGCTGGGTGTTAACGCCAATGTCAGCTATGCGGGCGCTGCCGACGCGGCCAGCCAGCTCAAGGATGGTCTCATCGACGCTTTCGCATTTGCCGCGGGGCTGCCCATCCCGGCTTTCTCGCAGCTATCGGTTGAGAATGAGGTTGTAATGTTCGGCTTTACCGAAGATGAGCAAGCCAAGGTTCTCAAAGCTTACCCCGCCATGGCGGCTTATACAATTCCCTCGGGCCTCTATGCAGGTCACGATTATGAGCAAAAAACAGTCGCGTTATGGAATTTCGCTATTGCTCACAAGGACATGCCGGACAGCATGATTTACGAGATCGTGAAACTGGTGCTCGAAAACAATGCCCGCATGACGCAAATCCATTCCGCGGCCAAAGACACGCTGCTGGAAAATTGGGATAAAAACACTTTCATGCCTTATCATCCAGGCGCTGTGAAATATTTGGAGGAAAAAGGCATCGCCGTGCCTGACGATCTCAAAGGCTAAGCATCGATACGGCCGGAGGCCATAGGAGTGTTCGGAAAATCGATGCAAAAACAGTGAGATAGAGCATGGACAGATGAACCATGCGACTGTGTCAGTGTACTAGCATGAATTCTCACTATGCCTGAATGACGCGGCGGAACGTCTCGTATCTGCCGCGTCCATAGCATTTAAGGGCGCCAGCATGTCCACTCACGCCTCCGAAAAAGCCGCTAACGACATCGCGCAAAGCATCGCCAGAGGTGTCGACGAGGAAACCTTGGCCCATAACCAGCGGTCCTTTACTGGCGTACGCCACTTGATCGTGGTCGGGATGTGCATTGCCTTCACAGCATTTCACATCGGCGTCATGAATCTTTATCCGCTGGAAACATGGACCTACCGATTGATTCATGTCGCGGGCGGCTTGTTTCTCGGGTTTATTCTGTTTTCGGCATATGCAGTGACGGAGGACCAAGGCGTACCAGAAAAACGAGGCCTGCTCTATTGGATCGTGCTGATTCCGGCAGCGATAGGCGTACTCTATGCATTTTCGCTGATGGCGATCGCCTGTTTCGGCTATTGGTTCGCCGGACAGAACACAGCCCCGCCATTCGTGTTTCAAACCTT
Organism: uncultured Hyphomicrobiaceae bacterium; assembly: GCA_964451735.1. Taxonomy (GTDB): domain Bacteria; phylum Pseudomonadota; class Alphaproteobacteria; order Rhizobiales; family Rhodomicrobiaceae; genus JAHQVI01. Next base: position 3,416 of record CAYVJO010000186.1, read on the forward strand.
CGGGATTCCGCTCGTAGCGGGAACGTCCCTGGCTATCATCCATAGCTGGCTGTTCCCTGCCCGCAGCCTTTCCCGAATAGGGGCCGCCGACATGCTTCTGGCGGTCGCTTCTGTCGCTGTCTGCATTTACATCATCTACAATGCGCCTCTGCTCAGACTTCGTGCTGGTACAGCCCTCGCCCAGCCGGGAGATATGTGGGCCTCTATAGCTGGAGTGTTTCTTATTCTGGAAATCACGCGGCGCGTTGCTGGACTTGCACTTGTTATCATCGCCGCTGTTTTCATTCTTTACAGCTTTGCCGGTCCCTATCTCCCATTCTTCCTAGAGCATCGCGGTTATACAGCTCAGCGTTTCTTCTCCTACATCTATACCGATCAGGGAATTTTGGGTCCAACAACAGCAATCTCATCGACCTATATCATTCTATTCGTTACATTTGCCGCCTTTCTACAGGCGTCCCGGGTCGGCGAATATTTCGTAAATTTTGCTTTTGCGGCCGCGGGACATGCGCGTGGTGGTCCGGCCAAGGTCGCGATCTTTTCCTCCGGCCTGATGGGCATGATCAACGGCACCTCCGCCGGCAATGTCGTCGCGACAGGCTCGCTCACGATACCGCTGATGAAGAAGGTCGGCTACAGGCCGCAAACCGCGGCGGCGATCGAGGCCGCGGCCTCCTCCGGTGGACAGATCATGCCGCCTATCATGGGCGCCGGTGCCTTTATCATGGCCGAAATCACTGGCATTCCCTATGGCGACATCGTCATAGCCGCGATCATTCCAGCCGTTCTCTATTTCGCATCCGTTTATTTCATGGTCGATTTTGCGGCTATGAAACTGGGCATGAGAGGCTTGCCTGTCAGTGAGCTTCCCAAATTCGCCGTGCTTGCCAGACAGATATTTCTGTTCATCCCCATTGTCATACTCATCTACGCACTCTTTGCCGGCTATTCGGTGATCAGAGCCGGCACGCTCGCCATGGCTTCGGCTGCGGTCGTGAGCTGGCTGACGCCTTACAAGATGGGGCCGCGCGCCTTTCTCTATGCCTTCGAGCTGGCGGCGAAGATGTCGCTCCAACTCGTTGCGGTTTGCGCGGCGGCTGGGATCATCGTCGGGGTGATTGCATTGACGGGCGTGGGAACGCGCTTCTCAGCGCTGTTGCTGGCCATCGCCGAGCAGAATCAGTTCGTCTCGCTCTTCTTCGCAATGTGCATATCGATCATACTGGGCATGGGGATGCCGACGACAGCCGCCTATGCGGTAGCCGCCTCGATCATTGCGCCCGGGCTAATTCAGCTTGGCATCGAGCCGTTAATCGCGCATTTCTTCATTTTCTACTACGCAGTAATGTCGGCAATTACACCGCCCGTCGCGCTAGCGGCTTATGCCGGCGCGGCGCTTGCGCGGTCGAACCCGATGAAGACATCGGTCGAAAGCTTTACAATCGGTCTGGCCGCATTCGTTGTACCGTTTATGTTCTTTTACTCGCCAGCCATGTTGATGCGCGGCGAATGGTATGAAATCCTACACGTCTTCATAACCGCCTCGGTCGGCATCTATCTGCTTGCCGCCGCCGTACAGGGCTGGCTGTTAGGACCGCTCAATGTGCTTTTACGCCTGGTCTTGCTCGCGAGTGCCATTTCGATGATCAAAGGCGGATGGGCGTCTGACGCTATCGGACTTGGCGTAATGCTCATTGTTATCCTTATCCAAAAGAAGATCCTGACGGCGAAAACGCTCGTAAAGGGGGCTGACTAGAGCACGGTCAGAAAATTGGATACCGATATTTCTGAAAATCGTGCGCAAACAAGTCGATAGGCCGGAATTGTTTTCATTTGAAACGATTCTGATCCAGCCCTGTATGCCGTTCAGGCAAAGCCTTTCGACCGGGGACGGCTAAGCTGTTCAGACTATCAGAGCCAACCCAGCCTGAGCTGTACTGCGATCTGCGCGCCTGATAGAAAGATTGACAAGGTCGATATTGGCAGAGCCAAGGTACGTAGCGAACTTGTAAGCAACGGGCGCTCGAATGTTAAAATCGCAAGACGGCCTCTTGCCTGCTCAAGCCTTGCGCGCCATGATTGTTGGCGGGTATATCGCCGCGCCAACCGCAATCCTGAACTCGCAGATTCAGCCGGCGAGCCTGGATATGCGGCTCGGTGCGACTGCCTATCGCGTAAGGGCCAGTTTCCTGCCTTCGGCTCGAATGAGCGTGGCCGATAAGCTTACAGCTTTCGCTCTGCACGAGATCGCGCTAGGCCAAGGAGCGGTTTTGGAGACCGGATGCGTCTATGTCGTGCCTTTACAGGAGCGGCTGGCGCTTCCGTCCGACGTTTCCGCGGCCGCCAATCCAAAAAGCTCCACCGGTCGTCTCGACGTCTTCACACGCATCATTACAGAGACCGGCGCAGCTTTCGACCAGATCCCCAAAGGCTATGAAGGGCCGCTTTATGCGGAGATCTGCCCGCAAACCTTTCCTGTTCTCGTCCGGCAAGGCTCGCTGCTTGCCCAGATCCGCTTTCGCCGCGGCAATCCGGCGCGGACCGATGCCGAGTTGATGCGGCTGCATAACGAGCAGCGGCTCGTCTCGGCCGATCATGCCGATATTGCTGGCGGCATTGCTTTATCCGTCGATCTATCCGGGGATGGCATAAGTGGCGTGATCGGCTACCGGGCAAAGCGTCATACGGGAGTCGTTGATGTGGACCGCTCCGGTGCCTGCCCGGTGG
>CAYVJO010000187.1:0-6133 GCA_964451735.1 uncultured Hyphomicrobiaceae bacterium
AGATGGCCTCGTGAACGGGGCGTCCTTCGGCGAGATCCCTGGAGACCTCTTCGAGCACACTATGAAAACGTGGAGCGATCGCGCGTGAAGTGGCGTCCAGATAGACATTACGCGAGGACATTGCCAGACCGTCCGATTCGCGCAAAATCGGCCCTGGGATGATTTTGATCGGCAGGTCCAGATCGCGCACGAGCTGGCGGATGACGAGAAGCTGCTGATAATCCTTTTCACCGAACACCGCCATGTCAGGCAGACATTGTAAGAACAGTTTCGTCACCACAGTCGTAACACCCGCGAAATGCCTCGGACGGCTTGCCCCTTCGAGACCCGAGGTCACCCCGATCACTTCGACGCGTGTGGAGAAATCGTCCGGGTAGATTTCGGTCATAGCCGGCGCATAGACGAGATCAGCCTTCGCTTGCGCCAGCTTGGTCCAGTCGCCCTGCTCATCCCGCGGATAGGCTGTGAAATCCTCATTCGGACCGAATTGGGTTGGATTTACGAAGATCGAAACAACGACGCGATGGGCGTGTTTCTTAGCAATGGCGACGAGGGAGAGATGGCCCGCATGGAGAGCGCCCATGGTCGGGACCAGCGCCACGCTTCGACCACGGTGCCGCCATCGCCTGACGATACTGCGCAACTCCTGTGTCGTTCTGACGATCGGTAATCGATAAGCCATGACATGCCGTTCCCCTTGTGCGAGCGCGACCATAGCAATTTCGTGCAAAAACAAAAGCACGCCAGTAACGGCGCGGCGCTAAGCGACCTTGGCCTTAATGCTTTCAAGCTTTAGAATGCAAAAAGGAGAGTCAATGCATGACTGTGGATAAAAAGACGCCAGCGCCGGCTTCGCAGGGGCAGATCCCGCAGACGCAGTCCAGCGACCGTGACGTGGCCGATTTCATCGAGAAGATGAAAGCTGCCGCACCGTCGGCGAGGGATGGCGGCAGCGGCCGGCTGATCTTCGCAATGGACGCCACGATGAGCCGTCAGCCGACCTGGGACATGGCGCTCAAGCTGCAAGCGGACATGTTCGTCGAAGTTAAGGCGATTGGCGGGCTCGACGTCCAACTGATCTATTTCCGCAGCTATGACGAATGCCGTGCTTCAGGATGGGTGCGCGACCCGGAGGCGCTCGCCCGGCTCATGACGGGGATCCGCTGCCTTGGCGGGTTTACGCAGATCCGAAAAATTCTCGCACATGCTCGCCGCGAAGCAGAGAAACGCAGGGTGAACGCGCTCGTATATGTCGGCGATTGCATGGAAGAGGATATTGACCATCTGGCGGCGCTTGCGGGCGAACTTGGCCTGCTTGGCGTTCCGGCCTTCATGTTTCAGGAAGGTGTCGATCCGCGTGCAGAAACGGCTTTCCGCGAGATTGCGCGATTGACAAAGGGCGCATATTGCCGTTTCGACACGGGTTCGGCCCTGCAATTGCGCGAATTGTTGCGGGCTGTTGCGGCCTATGCCGCAGGAGGGCGCAGAGCGCTGGAAGATTTCAGCCGGGGCGGCGGCCAAGGCAGGGTGCTGCTCGAACAACTCAAGCGGTAAAGCATTTCTGATGCAATTTCTCATTCTTGGGCTTGCGCTACTGGTTTTGGTGCTACTCGCCGGACGTGCCTTCACCCGGGCCAATCCTAAAAGCTTGGCCATGACCTTACGCCGACTTACTGGAGGCGTCCTTCTGGGGACATCCGTGATCCTGATCGTAACGGGCCGTATTTTCATCGGGTTGCCGCTCGCCCTCTTCGCCTTGTCGCTGCTGGGGCTGGTCTTTCCGTGGCAGAATACCGGCGCGGGCGGACCGAAAAGTCCCGGCCAGCGCTCCTCGGTGCGCACCGATATGCTGGAGATGACGCTCGATCACGATACCGGCCAAATGGACGGGCTTGTCCTTAACGGGCATTTTGCCGGACAGCGGCTTTCGGAGCTGTCCGCCGCGGACTTGAACGAACTGCTGCAGGAGGCTCGCGCACGCGATCCACAATCCGCCCAGCTTCTTGAGGCGTTCATCGACCGCGCCGAGCAAGGCGGCGATTACTCGACGGGATCGGGAAAGAGAGCGCCCGGGGCCGGCGCAATGACCATCGATGAAGCCTATGCCGTGTTGGGGCTGAGGCCGGGGGCGAACCGGGACGACATCCAGCAGGCCCATCGCACACTCATGAAAAAATATCACCCCGATCAGGGCGGCACCACTTATCTCGCCACGAAGATCAACGAGGCCAAGGACATTCTGCTCAAGCATGTTCACCAGTAGATCGAACATGGCGGTTAAAACGCAATTCTAGCCAGGCCCAATTGCGCGACCTCAACAATGATGCAGACAGGCTACAAATGACTGGCTTATGCGGTCTGCAATAAAGCGCCAATTGACAAGACATTATTTGCAGGACTTAGTTAAATAGCGTCGATGGTTTTCATGTCTCGAATTGGGATATGAAATAATAGGGAACACGGTCGGTGAAAACCGGATGCCGTGGCTGCCCCCGCAACTGTAAGTGGCGAGTTGCCCCTCTATAAGCCACTGACCCGGGCAGATGTCCGAGTTGGGAAGGTGAGGGACAACGTTTGAGCTGCAAGCCAGGAGACCTGCCATTATCGCGTCGCCCAGTCTTCATGCGGGGCGCATGAAGATACGGTTTACCGTCGTGGCGGCACATCTGACGATGGAGCGCGCGATGGATTTTTGCCAATAGAAATGTAGAGTTCATAGCAACAGACGATGACCGTCTGCTTCCCACGCTGCAAATCTCTATCGCGGCGCAGATTGGGCAGCTGGTTCGGCTGTAGCGCTCCCTCGTCGTTCGTCGAACGTTGGGAGATACACATGGCAGGCAGTTCAAAAAAACATCTAGCGGCGCAGGGACGCAAGCCGCGACCGAGAGCTTTTTATTGTGCTTTTGTAATGCTGACGGTGTCGAGCGCGCCGGCGGTTACGCAGACGCAGCTCGACCCAGTTATTGTCGAATCGGCAACGCTTAGCGGCGATCCGGTAGATGCGGAAAAACTCGGATCGAGCGTCACGGTAATCACAGGCGATGACTTGGAGCGGCAGCAAATCAAACACGCAGCCGACGCGCTGCGAACGGTGCCGGGGCTTGCCGTCAATCAATCCGGGGGCAAAGGCTCGCTGTCCCAGATCCGGGTACGCGGCGCCGAATCCAATCAGCTCGCCGTGTTCATCGACGGCGTGGAAGTCAACTCACTTGACAGCGGCGAGTTCGATTTCTCAACCCTCCTGACGACGGATATAGAGCGTATCGAGGTGTTGCGCGGTCCGCAAAGCGGTATTTATGGCGGCAACGCTTTATCCGGAGCTATCAACATCATCACGAAAAAGGGGGCCGGCCCATCCCGCGTAACCATCAGTAGCGAGGCAGGCGGCTTCAATACGAGGGAGACCGCCGCCAGCGTATCGGCAGGCTCGGAAGCTGGGTATTTCAGCGCATCGGCCGTGGCGCGCAGAACGGACGGCTTCAACATCTCCCGAAATGAAGACGAAGCCGATGGATCACAGCAAAAAGCGATCTTCATTCGCGGCGGCATGCAGGTGACGGATGCTCTGCGAGTGGATCTGATCGGCAGGCATCAGGCGAACGAGGCGGACAACGATGAGGATTTCGACTTCGATGGTTTTCTCGACGATGCCCGCGGCGTCTTCAGCAAGCGGGAGCAGACATTCGGCCGCGCAAACGCAACGCTTGAGCTTTTCGATGGAAGGTTCACGCAAAAGCTCTTTGCGGACTATTTCGACGATGGGCTCAAAGCAATATCGGCGGTCTTTTCGCCTTCTGAGAATGACGGCCAGCGCGCCAACTACGGTTATCAGGCCAATCTGTCTTTCGACACACCGTCTTTCCTCGACGGCAAGCATGGTCTGACAGGTCTCTTGCAGCAACGCGAGGAAAGCTTCACTACCTCGTCCGCGCCGGGGAAGACTTTCGAGCGGTCTCAGACTGGCCTTGTGGGGGAATATCGCGGCGAGTTCCTGAACAGTTTCTTCGTGACCGCAAATCTCCGCCATGACCGGAACGATGCATTCGAGGACGCTCTGACCTATCAAACAACCGCTGCCTATCTCCTTCGTGAAAGCGGCACAAGGTTCCACGCCAGCTATGGCAAGGGCATCACCAATCCGACCTTCTTCGAACAATTCGGCGTATTTGGCGGATTTATCGGCAATCCGAGGTTGCAGCCGGAGGAATCGATCGGTTGGGACGCCGGCGTCGAGCAAAGTTTTCTCGATGGAAAGGCGGTTCTGGATGTAGCCTATTTCCAATCCGATCTGGAAAACGAGATCAGCTTCCTTTCCCTGCCCGGCTTTCAATTCACCTATATAAACGCAGACGGCACGAGCAAGAGGCAAGGGGTGGAAGTAACGCTAACGCTGCGCCCGATCGATGGCGTTATTCTCACCGGAAACTACACCTACACGGACTCCGCCGATCCTGACGGGCTGCGCGAGATACGCCGCCCGGAGCATATGGCCAGTCTGAATGCGGCTTATGCTTTCAGTGGCGGCAAGGGCCAAGTCAATCTTGGCCTCTCATATAATGGCAAGATGGACGACCTGCTCTTCAGCTTCCCGCTGCAACGGGTGGCGTTGGATGATTATTGGCTGGCCAATCTTTCGGCCAGCTATCGTATCGAGCCGAATATCGAGCTTTTCGCCCGAGCCGAGAACCTGTTCGACGCCAATTATGAGGAGGTGGTTGGTTATCAGTCTGCTGGGTTTGCGGCTTATGCCGGCGTTAAAATCCGCTTGGGCGATACGAAGGAAGGCGCGTTGCTGAAATAGGCGGGCGCGGGCGCAGTTTCGGGCAAGGCCGCTGTACACATGGCGCGGCCTTGCTCGCGAAATTACGCAGCTTTGCCAAGACGGCTGGTATCGCGGCCGCCGATTCTCGGCAATTCGGTAAGAGCCGCATCGAATTTCAGCCCGGCAGCCGTTTCATTTGTCCAGACCACGGTTGCGCCATATTGGCCCGCGCCAAAATCCACCTTGACCTGCTCTCCCGTGGAAAGTCAATCGACTTTACTGATACGCAGGCCTGTCAGGCTCATATCGAGCACGTCGCTTTCCAGCCGCCCTTTGCCCTGCGTTATAAGAACCGCCCTCTCCACCAAATGGCGTATAGCCGCACGGCGATCCTCAAGGTCTTTATCGACCGTAGAAATAAAGGCTGTCACCGCTTCGGAAATACCGCCCGATACAGCGGCGAGCCGGTCGGAGCATTGCGAAACGGCGCAGGCTTCTTCCTTGGTCTTGATCGAAGTTCCTGCGACTGTATCGACTGCGGCGGACGCTGTCTGACTGCCGTCGGCGGAAAGGCTGACATTGCGCGCGATTTCATTCGTCGCGGACGCTTGCTCTTCGACCGCAGCGGCGATGGCGTTCGTTAGATCCTCGATCTGGGTGACTTTGGAAGCAATGGCGCGGATGGAGTCGATCGCGGTCGAAGTCGCGGATTGAATATCTGCGATCTGGCTGGCGATGTCCTCTGTCGCCTTGGAGGTTTGCGAGGCAAGCTGCTTAACCTCGGAAGCCACCACCGCAAATCCCTTGCCGCTCTCGCCAGCGCGCGCTGCCTCGATTGTGGCGTTGAGCGCCAGCAGGTTGGTTTGCTCCGCGATCGACCTAATCAGCATGACGACCGACTCGATACGCTGGGCGCCCTCGGATAGAAGCGCGACGTCTGTGTCGGTTTTCTGGGCCGTTGCTGCCGCTTCCTGGACGATATTGCGTGTGAGCTGCGCCTGGGTGGAGATTTCTCGTATGGATGCACCGAGTTCCTCTGTTGCCGTCGCCACGGCCTGGCAGTTCTGCGCCACACCGCTTGAGGCTTGCGACGCGCCGTCCAGCTCCGCGGAAGCCATCGAGGCGACATCGGTGAGAACGCCCGCAGTCGAACGGAGCCGGGCGGTCTCACCTCTCAGCGTATCGAGCACCTGCGAAACCCGCGTACGGAAATGTGTAACCTGCTCGTCAAGATGGGCCTGATGGTGACGCTCCTTTTGCAGATTGAGGCGCGCCGCTTCCTCAAGCTTTTCGCGCTCCGCGGCGTTGACCCGGAAAACTTCGATGGCGGTGGCCATGCTGCCGATCTCATCACCTCGCGCCAGATAA